>JAUIEE010000609.1 GCA_030428965.1 bacterium
CAACGGAGACGACCTGCAGTTTCTCGGGCGACTTGCCCCGTCGGGGGATCGTGTCGGTCGCCAGGATCTTGTGGGCGGGCGACTTGTCGAGCCGCTCCACGGCGGGCCCGCAGAAGACCGCGTGGGAAACGGCGATGACGATCTTCTTCGCCCCGTGCTTCTCCACGATTCGAGCCGCCTCGCTGATCGAACCGCCGGTCGAGATCATGTCGTCGACGATGATGACGTTGCGGCCGTCGACCTCGCCGATCATGTGCTCCACCGCGATCTCCGAGCCCGAGATGCGACGCTTGTCCACGATCGCCAGGTCCGCCCCGAGCGCCTTGGCGTAGGAGCGGGCCATCTTGATCCCGCCCACGTCCGGCGTGACGATCACGGGCGAGTCGATCTCGAGCTCCTCGATCGCGTTCAAGAGCACCGGCTTGGCGTAGAGGTGATCCACCGGGATGTCGAAGAAGCCCTGGATCTGGGCCGCATGCATGTCGATCGTCAGGACGCGATCCGCCCCCGTGTTCGAGAGCGTGTTGGCCACGACCTTGGCGCTGATCGGAACCCGCCCCTCGTCCTTGCGATCCTTGCGGGCATAGCCGTAGTACGGCATCACGGCCGTGATGCGGCCGGCCGAAGCCCTGCGCAGGCAGTCGAGCAGGAGCAGGAGCTCGACCCAGTTCTCGTTGACCGGCGGACACAGGGGCTGCAGGACGAAGCAGTCGCTCCCGCGCACGTCGTCCTCGATCTTGATGTCGATCTCCCCGTCGGGAAAGCGCCCGACCTGCGCGTTCGAGAGCGGTATGTCGACGAACTCCGCGATGGCCTGGGCCAGCTCGGTGTGGGCCGTCCCAGCGATCAAGCGGATGTCATTGTCGTTGTAGTTCGCCATTCGATTGCCCCCCTAGGAGTCTCCACCGCCGGTGCCCTTGCCCCCACGCAGGGAACGGGCAGGAACACCGACCCAAACCTCGCCGTCGGGGATCTCCGAGCCGCGGGTCACGACGGCCCCTCCACCCGTCAGGGCCCCTTTGCCGACCTTGCAGGGGGCGATCAAGACGCTCCCGCTGCCGATGAAGGCCTGATCCCCGATCGTGGTGCGATGCTTCAGCTTGCCGTCGTAGTTGGCCACGATGGTCCCGGCACCGATGTTCGCGCCAGCCCCGATCTCCACGTCTCCGAGGTACGTCAGGTGCTTGGCCTTGGTCCCCTTCCCGACGCGGGACTTCTTCGCCTCGGTGAAGTTGCCCACCTCGGCGCCGTCCTCGAGCACCGTGCCCACGCGCAGGTGGGTGAACGGACCGACCTCGCAGCCCTCCCCCACGCGCACACCGCCGCGGATCACCGTGCAAGGCAGCACGTGGCTGCCCGCTCCGATCTCCACGCCGTAGTCGATGTAGGTCGTGGCCGGGTCTTCGATGAAGACGCCCCGGGCCATGTGGCCCTCGAGGATGCGTTCCTGGAGGACGGCCCGCGCCTCCGAGAGGTGAGCGATGCCGTTGACCCCGACCGCTTCGGTTTCGTCCTCCAGCTCGACCGTGACCACACCGTGGCCCAGACGACCGAGGAGCCCGAGCACGTCGGTCAGGTAGTACTCCCCCTGGGCGTTCTGGTTCTCGAGCCGGGGCAAGAGCTCGACCAGCGCCTGACGAGCGAAGACGTAGACGCCCGTGTTCACCTCGGTGATCGCGCGCTCCTCGTCGCTGGCGTCCTTCTCCTCGACGATCCGATCGAACCGTCCGTCCTCGCCGCGCACGATGCGCCCGAAGCCCCGGGGCTTGGCGGGCCGGGCGGTGAGCAGCACGGCCCCCATGCCCTCGAGGGCACCGGTCAGGCGCTCGAGGGTGGCCGTCTCCAGGAGAGGCATGTCTCCGTACAGCACGGTGACCGGGCCCTGCCCTTCACCGAGCTCCCCGAGACACTGCTGGAGTGCGTGTCCGGTACCCAGCTGAGGTTCTTGAACCACGAACCGGATGCGCTTGTCCGCCTCCTCGGCCTCGACCCAGGCCTGGA
>JAUIEE010000153.1 GCA_030428965.1 bacterium
GGGGATTCTGAATGCTGGACTCGAACTGCTTTCGGACTCCACGCGACCTCACTTTCTGGTCGCGTTCTCGGATGGAGGAGTCGGCGATCCTGCGGAGCTTCAGGACAAGGTCGACTTCATCACGGCCAGCTTGGGAGACCTACACGTGGCGACCTTCGGCTACCAACTCTCGGGGGATTCGGAGCAAGTCATGCAAGACATCGCTACGGTCATCGACGGGGTTCCCGCCTTCTACAATGCCTCCGATGCGACCGAGCTCAAGAGCACCTTCTTCGGGATCACTTCGAACCTGTGTACCGAGACACCCCTGTTCCTGAGAGTTCCCGACCGAATCAAAGTGGCCACCGGCGGTGACACCAGCGCGCTCTACGAAGTCGAGCACATTTGGGGCCCCGAGCGGAAGGTCGAAATCACGGCCTCGGGCAGCCTGCTCGACGCCGGTGGTTCGGTGAGCTTCAACAGCGAGGAGTTCACGGTCAGCGCCCAGGAGCCCATCTTCGCCGACAAGATGGGGTTCCGTGCCCCAACCAGCCCCGGGACCTACCTCGCCCACTCCACGGCCAGGGCCCAGGAAACGGGCACGCCCCTGGCATCGAAGACGACAATCGTCGACGTGTTCGGTGCATCGATCCAAGCCAGCTTCGATGGCGTTCCCAGCTGGAACCCTGCAACGGGTCGAATCGAGGGCTCCGTGCGGCTGCTTGCGAGCACGACGGAGAGCATGATGATCACGTTGCAGACAGCCGTATCCGGCTCCGGCACGATCCTGGCGAACTGGAACTTGACCGAGCCCGGGGGAATCGACGTCCCCCTGGGGGGCGGCCTCTCGATCGACCAGAGCGTTCCGTTTGCCATCGACTACGCGCCCACGACGGGGCCGCCCGCCGGCAACTACAGCGTGACGGTTTCCCTGACTGGCCAGGGCACCGGCCTGATCGAGCAGCTGGTGTCCAGCTTGACGATCAACTAGAGGCGTGCCGCGAAGGTCACCCCCTCGGGACGACCCGGAACCGCGCGCCGGCCCCGGACAACCGGATCCTCAGCCCTAGCGCGACACAGGTGAACGCCCGGGGGCGTTCCACTGCAATGGATTCACGCGGCGGATGCGATAGATACGGTCGTCCGCGTAGTCCGCGACGTAGAGGGAACGGCCATTGCGGCTGAACTCGAGCCCGTCGAGCCCCAGGCCGGAAAAGCCGCTGGCGAAGAGCTGGTAGCTGCCGTCGGATGCCACGCGGTAGATGCTCTGGGGGGTGAAGGCATACAGATCGCCGCCGAAGCTCTTGGTCGCGGTCCCCGAACTGAAGCGCATCCCGACGAGGTAGTCCGGCAAAGAGACCAGAGGGGCGGAGATCGTTCCCGAAGCATCCACGGTTCGGATGCACTCACAAGAAGGGTCCCGATCACCGAAGTACAGCTCGGAACCGAACGCTCCCCCCGGGCCGAAGGTGAACCCCCCAAAGGGGGCCACCAGCCCACTGTCGAACGTGCAGGACGAAGAACCGTCGTCGGAGAAGATGGCGGTCTCTCCCATCAGACTCACGCGCATGATGCCGCCCGGCTGATCCACACCGTTGCCCACGTACATGTCCGATCCATAGGCTCCCCCCTCTCCGAAGGCGATCGCATTGGGCTCACCGAGGCCGGCGGCCTCCGAGCTGGACTGGTCGCATTCGATGCAGCCCACGATCGTGGTCAGGTCCGCCCAGTTGCCTGCAAGGTCGACCGTCTGAATGACACCGCCGCAGTCCCCCGGTTGGCCGAAGTCCCGGTTGTTGCTGGAGACGTAGAGCACGTCGCCGAAGGGACTCCCGGGGGGCGGAAACTCGAGCGTAACCGGATCCGCCTCCGGCAGCAGGGTCGCGACGTGCGATACGGCCCCGGAGGAAGACACCGAGACGATGGTGTCGGGCAAGACCTGGCCCGGGTCGAGCAGCGCCACGAACAGCTCGCTCCCATAGGCGCTCCCGGCAGGCGCGAACTCGATTGCGAAGGGACCCGGGAGCACGGCGAACTCCTCGATGACGTAGCCTGATGCCACGGACTGGCCCAGGGCGAGGGATGAGGAGAAGAAGAGGATCGACAGGGAGCCGGTGAGCCGGCGGATGATGCGCTGCATGGCAGTCTCCGGAAGGGACACAGTGCGAACGCGCGGCGGACTGCCACGCTGGAAGGGGCCACGCCAATCCCCGAAGACCCCCTTCAAGAATCCGTGAAAAACGTCCCAGCAACGCCAGGCCCATCGCCAAGGCCCGGGGGGATCAGGATTGCGGGGAACTCCCACGGCACGGGGACCTGGCCTTCCGTCGGGAAGAGGGTCCCTGGACGAGTCGATCGCCTCCATTTTGTGGACACCTTCCAGAGTTCCTCTTCTGAGGAGCGAAGTCCGAGATCCTCCTTCCGGCTCACGAGGCGGTCAGCCGTAGACACTGGCGTACGACAGCAGGGCGCTCCCGAACCACCCGAGCCAACCGACGAACCAGAGTACGAGGGCGATACGCCTTGCTCCCTTGAATCGAGTGAAGCCGAGCAGAACTGCAACTGCCCCCAGAGCCAGGCCAGCGAGGGCATAGAGCAGCAGCCGATCGCCGGCGTCACCATGGACGATCTCCCACCCTCGGGAGCGCCGCCCGGCGTATGGGCCGAAGACAACCTCGAGGGCGCGTTGCCAGCTCCGATTCGTTCCTGGCACCAACCCGCCGATGAAGACCAGGCAAACCAGGGGTGCAACGGCAAGGCTCACGAACTTCGGATTGCAGCTCATCGTGCCTTCTCGCGAACTCCAATAGCGAGGATACGAGCCTCCAGCACCTCAGGATCGCGCGCTTGTATGGGCTTCGGTTCGGATCGAGGTTAGCATGGCGGTCGTCCGTTCCCTGGCCCCGTGAAGACAAAGACCCTCCTTGCGCTCGTCGTCGTGGCGCTCACAGGGCTTGCCGTCCTGGCTGTCCTGAAGGGCCGCAGTGGTCGTGCGCTTGCTCCCCCGGGCAACTCTCGGCCCGCGGTTGCCACGGCCACGCCCCTCGGAGCGGTGAGCAAGGCTCCTCCCCCAGAGCCACCCGGTCGAGAAGCCCTTTCGTTTTCCGAGGAAGACGACGGTGCCCCGGCGGAACCGCAGCCAAAACGACTCTCCCCGCTCACAGGTCGCGTCCTGGATTGGACGTCCAGGGCTCCCATCCCCGACGTCCAGGTCTCCTACGACCAGCAGAAAACGACAACAGGTCCAGATGGCTCTTTCGAGATCTTGCCCGTCGAGGTGGAGAGCTACATGGTCTTCCTCTCGGCCAGCAAGGCCGGCTACTGCAGCCTCTACGGCCATTGGGTCCATGACCTTGTTCCCGAATCCATGGACTTGGAGCTTCTACCCACGTTCTCCGTGGGAGGCATCGTCTCCGACGCGTCCGGAGATCCGGTCGTTGGTGCAAGAGTCTCCCTGCAGAGTGGTCAAGAAGAGTCCAGGACCTCTCCTTACTTCGATGATCTCCAGGAGCCTTGGCAGGTAGCCGCCGAATCACGTGGCTTCTTTCCTTCTCCCAAGACGGACGAGATGGGCAGATTCGAAGCCATCAGCGCCATTCCGTGGACCCCCTGCTCACTGGAGGTCTCTCACGAACGGTACCTGACCGCCGACTTGACGCTGGAGGGTCCCAACTTGCCTGGAGACACTCTCATGCAGGAGATCGTCCTCGAAGCCCCGACGCAGACCGCTTCGATCCAGGGGAAAGTGACGGTCAACGATGTCCCCGGCTCGGGAACGGTCTTTTGGAACGGATTGCGACAATGGGGCAGTTCACGGATTCAGAAAGGCGGGCGGTACCGCATCGATGGAATCGCCCCCGGCCCGGTCGATATCTTTGTCCAGCTCAGGGACGACAAGTACTTCCAGGCCGACAAGAACTACCGCGCTCACCTGAATCTGGCGCCGCATGCTTCGCGCAGGCACGACTTCGAGCTAGAAGTAATCTTGGCACGTATCGCGGGCAGGGTCCTGCGAGCCGATGGCTCGCCCCTGATCGCGCCAAGGCGAAAGCGCGTCACGGCGAAGGCCGGCTCCGGCCAGGGTTTCTCTTCCAGAGTCGCCCGGAGGGGCCGTTTCACCATCACCGTGCCAGCGTCGGAACCCGAGTACGAGCTGTACGTCGGCGCCGGTGTGGCTTCCATTCCGTTCGGGCCCGTCGCCCCAGGCACGGAAGACGTCGAGATCATCATCCCCGCCACCGGCACCCTACGCTGCCGCGCCTTGAGTGACGTGGATCGACGGATCCTGATGACCGACATTGCCTGGCGTCCTGTTGGCGAGAGTCCATTCAGGGCTGTGGCCTTCAGCCATGCGGACTGGATCTCCCTGGAAGTCCCGGTCGGAGAGGTGGACCTGTTGTTTCGGGGGGATCGTTCGGGCCACGCGCCGAAGATCCTCAGAAACGTGAGAGTGGAGCCGTCCAGCACCCGGGAGATCGAAGTAACCCTGATTCCGGGCATCGAGCTGAGACTCACCAGGTCCAGAGGGTTGCCTGCACTGGATGAGCATCACGCCTTTCTTCTGGAAGAGTCCGAGTGGGATCACTTCGAGTACAAGAACGAAGAGGGTCGAGTCCGGGTCGATGGCAACACCCTGCTTCCTGGATTCAGCTGGCGGGAACGTGCGGTCGCCTTCCGCGGCGAACAAGCGCGCATTCAGGGTCTCCTGCCGGGCACCTATCGGTTCAAGGTCTTCCCCGACGACCTCGTGATCCGACCGGAAACCGTCGTCATCCCTCCCGGGGTGACGGAACTGGAGGTCACCGTAGCCTGGTAGAAGGGCTCGGCGCAGTCTCCTGGACAGGCGGCCCTGCTCGGACAGCGTCCGCGCGAGCACCCTTGAATCCGGTACCTCGAGAGAGGTCCACGGACGACGAGCTAGGGAGAGTTTCGTGCGGGAGTCATGCTAGTCTTTGCGCCATGGTCGCGCCGGATCTTCTCCCCTCGCCTCGCCTGCGAAAGGCGGGCTCCGCCGTCGTTCGGGCCCTGCTGTCCGCCTTGCTCTGGACGGGCTGCAGCGGCCAGGACGAGAACGAGGCAAGTCCCGCCGAGGTCGCCGGCACGGGGGCTGCTCCCTGGTTCGTCGAGGTCGACGGCAGCGGCCTGTCCCACAGGCACGAGTCGGGGGGCGAGGGCCAATTCTGGCTGCCGGAGATCATGGGTCCCGGCGTGTCCCTGTTCGATCCGGACAACGACGGCGACCTCGATCTCTACCTCGTCAACGGCAACGAGAACCTGCCCGGGGTGGACGTGTCGGAGCGACATGTCAACCACTTCTACCGACACACCTCCCCCTTCGTTTTTCAGGACGAGACGGAGGGCTCCGGGCTGGCCAACGGCGGCTACGGCATGGGGTCCGCGATAGGAGACTACGACAACGACGGCTTCGTCGACGTCTACGTCATGAACCACGGGCCGGATGCCCTCTACGCCAATCGTTCGGGTCACAGCTTCGAGGACGTCACCGGATCGCTCGGGGTCTCGGTCCCGGGCTGGTCGTGCTCGGCTGCCTTCCTCGACTACGACCGGGACGGGTTCCTGGACCTCTTCGTGACGCAGTACGTGCACTTCGACCCGGACAAGACCTGCTCCGACCGTGCGGGGCGTCACGACTACTGCGGGCCCAAGGTCTTCGAACCGGCCGTGGACGTCCTGCTGCGCAACGACGGCGGTGGACGAATGATCGACGTCAGCCACGCCAGCGGCATCGACTCCCTGGCGGCTGCCGGGCTCGGGGTGGCTCTGGACGACTTCGATGACGACGGGTGGATCGACGTGTACGTGGCCAATGACGGCTACGCCAATCACCTGTGGCTGAACCAGGCCGACGGCGTTCGCTTCGAGGAGAAAGCCCTGCTCTACGGCCTCGCCCACAACGCCAGCGGCCAGGCCGAGGCCGGGATGGGCGTGGTCTCGACGGACTTCGACGGGGACGGCCGTCCGGACCTGTTCGTCACGCACCTGAACCAGGAGAGCAACACCTACTACCGACACGTCCAGGCAGGTTCCTTCTCCGATGCTACCGGGCTCAGCGGCCTGGCTGCCAACAGCATGGCCCTGACGGGCTTCGGAGTGATCGCTTTCGACGCCGAACTCGACGGAGACGACGACCTCTTCGTGGTCAACGGACAGGTGGCCCGGGGGGATGCGCGCCCCGAATCCCAGCTGCCACCTCCCTGGGACAGGTACGCCCAGCCCAACCTCTTCTACCTCAACAACGGTCGCGGCATCTTCACCCTGGCCCCGGACGAGGGTCACAGAGCCAGCTCGAGAGTCGAGATCAGCCGCGGCGTTGCCATGGGCGATCTCGACCACGATGGCGACGTCGACTTCGTCCTGACCAACACCCAGGGCCCGGCCCACGCCTATCGCAACGAGGCGCCTCGCAGCGGCAACTGGCTCCTGCTGCGCGTTCGCGACGAGAGGCTGAAGCGTGACGCGCTCGGCGCCCGGGTCCTCGTTCGCTGCGGCCCCAGGACGTACCGCAAGGTCGTGAACCCTTCGCTCGGCTACGTCTCGGCGAGCGACGTGCGCCTTCACTTCGGGCTGGGGGATACGAAGGCCTACGACTCGATCGACGTTCGCTGGCCGGACGGTTCCGAGGAGCGCTTCGACGGAGGGCCGACCGATCGGTCCGTAGGCCTCGTGCGGGGCACCGGGACCCGGCTTCCATGAGCTCGACACTTCGGATCGCACAGCGGGGAAGCCGCTTCGGGCTGTCGGTCTGTGTCGCCTTTCTTCTATACGGGTGCGGCGCGGCGGTTCCGCCACGGGCCATTCCGACCCCCGACACCTCGATCATGCAGCCCGCGGTGCGAGAGCTGCTGGACGAATGCCGTTCGAAGGTGGTCGAGAACCCCGAATCGACGGAGGACTGGGGACGCTACGGAATGGCACTCGACGCCCACAGCATGCTGGCCGAAGCGGAGACCTGCTACCGCCAGGCTCGGGACCTGGAGCCCGAGGAGTTTCGCTGGAGCTACCTGCTCGGGAAGGTGCTCGAACTGCAGGGCGATGCGAGCCAGGAAGCCCTCTCGATGTGGCGCCACGCGGCCAGCCTGAATCCGAACTTCGCCCCCGTCTTCTACCGGCTCGGGGAGCTGGAAGCGGACATCGGGCAACTCGACGAGGCCATCGAGCACCTGGGGCGCAGCCTCGAGCTGGAGCCGGATCTCGCGATCGCCCACCGCAGCCTGGGCCAGGCCCTGTTGCAGCGGGGTGAGCTCCAGCGAGGAATCGAACACCTCCTTCGGGCGGAGTCCATCTCTCCAGGGGACGAGGCCGTGGGCTCGAGCCTGGCGAGTGCCCTGGCCAGGGCCGGACGGACCGAGGAAGCCGAGTCCTACGCGCGCAAGACCCGCACGCCCGGCGCCAAGCTGCACTTGACCGACCCGATCGAGTTCGAGGTCGTCTCCCTGGGGCGCAGCTCCGAGCTCTGCTTCGACCGTGGGCGGGAGCGCTTGAAGCGCGGGGAGATCCAAGCCGGCATCGAGGACCTCCAGATCGTGGCCTCGGTGCGCCCCGACGACGCGCAGGTCCATGACCTACTCGGACGAGCCTACTACGACCTGCACGACCTTCCGTCGGCGCTCGAGCATCTGCAACGGGCCACCGACCTCGACGCGAATCTGGCCACGGCCCACTTCGCCCTGGCTCAAACCCTGGTGCAGCTGAAGCGTATGGACGGGGCGCTCGAGCACTTCCGCAGCGCGGTGGGCCTCGAACCCGACAACGGATCCTATGTGGCTGCCCTGGCCCTGCACCTGACGGGCATCGGACAGCTCAACGAAGCGGCATCGGTCTTCGAGCGCGCCGATCGCTTGGACACCCTGCGCCCCGCCCAGCTGCAAACGTGGGCCAACGTCCTGCTACGACTGAGGGAGTTTCCACGGGCCGCCGGCCTCTACGAACGGGTTCTCGAAGCCCAACCCCAGAACGCCGACGCCCACTTCGCCCTGGCCCAGGCCCTCCACGGCAAGGGCGACCTCGAGGGAACCGAACGGCACCTGCGCGCCGCGGTGGAAGTCGATCCAAACCACAGGGCCGCCGCTCTGCTGAGAGAGCTCGGGTTCGATCGCTGAATACGGGCCCATCCGGCAAGTCGACTGCCGTGGAGACAACTATATCGGAAGACGGGCGATACGGAGCACTCGTCGCCCCTGATCTGCACCACGATCAGAGAGCCGAGGGGAAGAATAGCACCGGCCAAAGTTGACCACGCCGCAAACCTCGATAGGCGTGTAGCCCCCATCGCAAGCCGAACAGGAGCCACAGGGCAGGGCAAGGTTGAGCCCGGTGCACCGACGCTCTAAAGCGCCTGGGGCTTCAAGAAGGTCTCCAAGGACTGGGCCATGAGCGCCGTCATCAGTACTCGGCCATAGGGCCCTCGACTCGGCCAAGAGCCGTCTGGATCCTGGCTGTTCAACACTAGCTCTTTCATGGGGACGTACCACAGCCGCCACGTCTTCTTCCCTTCACGCACGACGGCCCTGCTCCCCCAAAGTAATTCGTAAGGGTCGAAGTCCGCATTGAACTCGCCAGGCAAGGCAATGGTCGTCAAGTAGTCCAGGCTAAGCCTCAGTAGCGGGCTGTGTGCCCTTCGCTGCATCATGTTGTAGCGAGCATATGCGCCTTGCCCCGTACAATCACCGCCGCCAAGAATCCCCTGGTTTGGCCCCCGCGGTCGCGCAAGGGTGACGCGCCCCGTTTCAGGGTCTGTTGCTTGATCCAACCAAGTCAGCGCACTGTGGAAATCGTCGCGATCCACCTGCAGACGCGCCCCGATTCCGTTGCAAAAGGCCTCAACCGCATCGAAGGTCGCAGGCCCCCAATGACCTTCGGGCTTTCGGATCGACACCAGATAATCGAGGCCCAGCTGGGACGCGATCCTCACTGGTCGTGAATCCGATTTGCGACTGGCTTCTGCCAAGCAAGCAGTAGCCATTGCATGCTGGGCGATTGCGGCGGGAAGATCTGAGGTCCCTATCTGGCCTGTAGCGGGATTCTGTTGCGAACACAGCCACAGCACTGCCTTGCGCAGATGGGGCGAGTACAAACCGTCCTCCAGGGTGTTGCCGCGCTGCAGCAAGGCGAGGCCGACCTGAGCGGTCGTTCCGATCTCATTCCTGGTGGCTTCCCCGGCAACCTCATCTCGCCAGCAACCAGCGCTGTCCTGCTCCTTCGCAAGCCACGCAAGCCCTTCATCCAGCGGTTCCCACACCCCCTGCCCCCCTTCTGCCAGGACGACACCGAACTTGAAAGGACGCAGGGGGACACCTCCGACCGTATTGGGAATAGTTCGTGCCAATAGACCACTTAGATCGAAGATGTCTTCGATCGCTCCCGCAAGTTCTGGGCGCTTTCGAGCCATGGGCAAGCTGAGACTCCAGAAGACATGATGGTCGCGGGCAAGCCACCAGAACGTCCTCCAACGAAGCCCCGCCAAGTGCGGCTCTCCGGGATCCCACTCGTACCCCTGGCCAGCGCATAGCCGAAGCAACAGCGCGCAAAGGGGCTGTGCAGCCGAACGATCGGAACCCGATTCGAGGTCGAGGCATGCCAGATGATTCAACAGCGGCGCGAAAGAAGCTTGCCCCCCCTCGAGCAAGGCTCTCTCCGCTTCTTGACCTGGGTCTCGTAGCCAGGCCCGAAAGTTGGCATCGGCGCGAGGATCCGAATCCAGATCGCCCATTTGCATCACAGGCCGGATCGGTGGAGGAATCGTCCGTCCCTTTCGCTTGCCCATACGAAACTCGCATGAGGCCAGTTCATGTTCGAAAGTCCCATCCGCGTGGTAGAGCCGAAGGGAGCCGTGCAACGCAGAACGATAATAGTGGCACTCCACACGGGGACCTCCCTCTCCCCATGACCAAGACCAGGGACCGGTTCGATGGGAGTCCAATGTCGCGCCCGTACCCAGCGCTCTGCCAGCGACCTCGTTCTCGACCCAACCGTAGAAGCCCGAGTTCCTCGCATCGAACGAACCATCCTCCGCCCAACACGTCCACTGGCCCACCCGCCTTCCCTTGTCGCACGAACCTTGGGCGGCCTTGCCGCCTCCTGGGTGGTAGTGGGTCCACTCCCCTGCAGCTACCCCCTGATCATACGTGCCCTCTACCGCAAGCTGGCCATCCTCGAAAAAAGAACGGAAAGGGCCGTGCAGGGTCTTCTTTCCTTCTGCGCCAAGCACAAGGGTTCCGCGTGTACGAACAGAACCGCTCTCGTAGTACTCGACGTGCTCAGAGGTCTCCCCTAGCTGCTGAAGAGGCAAGTAGACCAAACAAGCGGCAAGTAATCCGAACCCCCCCATGACCTCGACGGGAGTCTAGCATACCAATCACGAAGCCCTGGCCTCATCGACCGACGCGGGCGGAGTTTCAACCCAGGCCCCGGAGCGATGATCGTTCCTCGAACGCGTCTTGGCCCGGCCCCTTTGGGGCTCATCCTCAGCGACCCTCTGCCCGACCCCAGGCCACGAGCTGCTCGTGGAGCTGTTGCAGCTCCAGGGGGCTCTTCCCGAATGGAATCCTCAAGGTTGCATGACGGGTGCGCGCCCCGGGTCCAAGGGCTTGCTCGATCACCCAGTTGCTTGGCGCGGCCTCGGCCTCGTCTCCGGAAAGCACATCGTAGAGACTCAGCCGCACCTCCCCGCCCTCCGCGGTCACCTGCCCGAGCATGCGCTCCGGATTCCGGAAGAACCAGGTCTCCATCGTGAAAGCCGTGCGCAGATCGGGATGGGCTTGGGCCAGGGCCTCGCGCACGGTCTGAACGATCTCCCTCGCGCCGGGTTCGAGCAGCTCGACCTGCTGGTCCAGCCGAACCTCGTCGATCACAGGACCGGACCACGGTCGATGGAGAGCCTGGACACCGACCTGCACCACGACCAGGTAGGCGAGCGCGAGCCCGACACCGGCCAGCTGTCCACGCCGGAGACCGGGATGCACGCGCAGCGCCCGGCGAAGGCCGAGCAAGAGCCAGAGCCCGAGGGCGAGGTTCGTTGCCGTGCACGCCAGGTAGTGCGACGTGGGTATCATCCGGAAGACCTCCTCGCGCCAAACCGACGGGTAGCGC
>JAUIEE010000154.1 GCA_030428965.1 bacterium
CCTGGATGATGGCCTCCTTGTTGTTGATCGAGGCCTGGGCCGGCACGCCGATCACGCTGTAGACGAGCTCGTCCTTGCGGGGCTTGGCCCGGCGGATGATCTCGGCGATCAGGTCACGGGCGGCGCGCAGGTTGCCCTCGGCCTCCTCGCTACCGCTCTCGCTGCACTTGAGCACGCCGTGCTCGAGCGGGCGGTAGAACTTCAGGGCCAGACGGTTCTCGACGGCTTCCGAGCCGAAGAGGACGTCTTTCTTGAGCAGCTTGCGGCTGACGACGTCCTTGGGGTAGCCCACGTAGGAGGCCACCGTCTCGCGAACGCCGTTGCTGGCGGAGACCGAAGTGCGGGACGTGCCGAGGTCGATGCCGAGGTACAGGACGCCTTCGGTCTTGTCGGCCTTGACGGAGGGGGCGTGCTCTTGCGCAGGGGCTGCCTGTTCGTGCGCGGCACCTTCGTCGGGGGTGTTTTCCTGGTTCTTGTTCTTGCTCATGTTGGGTAGCTCTCACGGAATACAGACGGTTTCACTCCGAGGTCGATCGGCCCCTAAGGCTCATGTTCGCCTCGAAAATGTTCTTCAGCATCTCTCCCTTCTGTCCATTCGCGTCCTCGGCGCCGAGGCCTTGGACCGTGCGGTAGATCGAGGCGACGCCCAGGTCGATGTTCTTCATCGCGGCGACGCGCTGCAGCTCCTGTTCGGTGACACCCAGGCTCTCGGTGAGCTTGGTCACCCTTCGCTCGAGCAGGCCGATCTGTTTCTGGCTCTCGAGCAGCTGGCTGATACTCGAGGAATTGCGCCACTCCTGGACCTCGACCTTGATCAGGCCGATCAGCTCCTTCTTGAGGCGCAGGACCCCCTCGGTTTGATCCGGCTCGCGGTTGAACAGCGCGATGGCCTTCTCGGTCAGGTTGCGGCCCCAGTTCTCCTCGAGCAGGTCGAGCTCACCGAAGTAGGTGTCCTGGTGCTCTTGGATCTCCTGGATCTGGGTCTCGAGCTCCTCCCGTAGGCGGTCGAGCTCGCTCTCGACCTCCTTGGCCTGCATGCTGCGATCGCCGCCGCTGCCCGAGGCGAGCTCCATGCCCATCTCGGCTTCCTGCACCAGGCTCTCGAAGGACTTGGGGCCGGCGTGGAGGTTGTGGGAGACCCCGATGCTCAGGGTCAGGCCCAGGTCGTGATCGGCGTCCTCTTCCTCGCTGAGCTCGAGGGCCTTGGCCCGCTCCAGCATTTGCTCCGCGAGGACGGTGATCTTCTCCGGCGTGACGTGGGGGAAAACCGCCAGGGTGTAGGCCGGGGTGAAGATGCCCAGGCCGCGCACGTCGTTGTCGAAGCAGACCTGCTTGAGCTCGCGGAAGACCGCGACCATGGTCTTCTTGCGGTCGTTCTGCTGGTCCGAATCGTCGAAGCCGTCCAGCCCGATGGCCATGCAGCTGATGGCGTATTCGTGCCGCAGGGCCTTGTCCATCTCCAGCCGCATGAGCTGGAGCATCTGCCCCGTAGACAGCTTGGGCTTGGTCTGGTTGGCGTTCGGGGCTTCGGTTGCGGACATGGGGTGATGGACTCTGGTGCGCGCGGAAAAAGCTTCGCTCGGCCGGTCTGGGGCCGGGGGACACGGGGGATCCCGCCTGCCGTCGCGTCAGCAAGAGTCGGCTGCGCTGAAGCGCCGTCTTTAGCCCGCTTCGGCTTCTTCGAGCACCTTGGCCCCGGGTGCCGTCGGGCCCCCGGGAATCGAGGTCCACAGGCCCTCTTTCCACTGGAGGAGCGCCTGTCCGCTGGGTAAAACACGAAGGACGAGAGACCGGCAGGGACGGGCAACCATGGATTTACTGAGCTACCTCATCTACGGCGGAATCGCGGTGGCCGGCATCGCCTTGGGCTGGATCGTGCGAGGCATGCGGCACGGCACCGAGCGGCGCACCATCCAGGAGCTTTTCGAGCGCAAGGTGCGCCTGGCGGAAAGGGAGCGCGAGGAGTCGATCCGCACGCTCAACCAGGAGATGATCGAGGTCCGCGCGATCAAGGGCGAGTTCGAGGGCTACCAGAACCAGGTGGCCGCCCTGAAGAAGACGCTCGGCGAGGCCAAGACCAAGCTGGCCAGCACGTCCCGGGAGCTGGTCGAGACGAAATCCAACTTCGAAGAGGCCAAGAAGCGGGCCGATTCCCTGGTGGAGGGCACCGAGACCGCCCGCCGGGAAGCCAAGAAGGCGCTCGAGGTGCGCAACGCCCTGGCGGACGAGCGCGACCGGGCCTTGAAGCAGGAGGTCGAGGCGCGCGGCGAGCTCGATCGGGTCCAGAGCCGCTTCCAGTCCCAGGACGAGGGGCTGGCGGCCTTGCGCGAGAGCCTGGCCCAGCGCGACGAGGAGCTGGAACACCGGCACGCCGAGCTCGAGGAGGTGCGTCAGGCGCTGCAGGTGGCCGAGGTCGGTCTGGGCGAGGCCCGGGGTGAGGTGAGCGGGCTCGAGAAGCGCCTGGAGGACCTCGCGGACCTGGAAAGCTCGCTCGAGGAGCGCGACGCCCAGCTGAGCCGAAAAGATGCCGCCATCGCCGAGCTGCGCGAGAAGGTGGCCGAGCTGGCCCCCTTCCCCGAGCTGTTGCAGGCCCGGGAGGAGAGTCTGGTGCAGCGCGAGAAGGAGTGGCAGGAGCGCGAGCGCCAGGAGCGCACGGCCTGGGAGGCGCGGCTCAGCTCGCTGCAGACGGAAGGCAAGGGCGAAGTGGCCGAGCTCGCCGAGCGCTGCCGGCAGCTCGAGAGAGCGGCCCTCGAGCGCGAGGGGGCCCTGCGCGAGGAATGGCAGGGCAAGCTGAGCGCCCTGGAGGAAGCGAAGAGAGTCGAGCTCCAGGCCGCCCAGGAGCAGCTGCGGGCGGCCGAGCAAGCGGCCAAGGAGCGGGAGGCCGCCCAGCGCGAGGAGTGGGCGGCACGACTGGAGAGCTTGCAGCAGGGCAGCAAGGAAGAGAATCAGGCCGTGGAGGAGCGACTGCGGTTGGCCGAGCAGGCGGCCCAGGAGCGCGAGGCGGCTTTGCGGGAAGAGTGGCAGGCCAAGCTCGCGGCTCGCGAGGAGGAAAGCCGCCAGGAGATCCAGGGGCTCGAGGCTGGACTGCGCTCGGGCGAACAGGCCCTCCTGGAGCGCGAACGGGCTCTGCGCGAGGAGAGCGAGGCGCGTCTGGCCGAGGAGGCGGAGGCCCACCGCAGGGCCTTCGAGGAGGTGGAGCGCACGCTCTTCGAGCGGGAGCAGACCATCGCGCGCCTCGAGGGGCGGTTGGACGAGCTGGCTCCCCTGACGGGGCGACTCCAGGAGAAGGAGCGCGAGCTCCTGGCGGAGGTCAAGCGCGGAGACGAACGGGAGCGCAGCGTCGAGGCCCAGTGGAAGGAGCAGCACCAGGCGGCCCTGGGGGAGAAGGACGCCCAGATCCAGGAGCTCACGGCGCAGCTCGGTCGCCTCGAGTCGCAGCTGGCGGACGGTCAGAAAGCGCTGGAGAAGGAGCAGGCCAAGCGCACGCGCGAGGAGCAACGTACCCAGGGGCTGGCCGAGAAGCTGGAAGGCCTGAAGGGCGCCACCTCGGAGCTCGAGAAGGCCGTTCAGCGCGAGAAGAAGCTGGAGGCCACGGGCGAGAAGCTGCAGAAGAAGCTGGCCGCCGCCGACGAGCGCATCCGTGCCCTCAAGGAGAGCGGCGACAAGCAGCGTGAAGAGCTAGCCGATCAGAAGGCCCACGTGGCCAACCTGGGCTCGAGCCACAAGTCCGTGCAGCTCAAGGCGGACCGACTCCAGCAGCAGGTGGTGGACCTCGAATCCGACCTGGCTGCCCGTGCCGCGGAGCTCAAGGAGGCCCAGGCCGAAGTGCGCTCCCAGGCGGCGGAGATCAAGTCCCTCTCCAGCGCCGCGAACAAGAGCGCCCCCAAGTCCGGCTCCAAGAAGACCGGCTCCAAGGCGAAGAAGGTCAAGGACGACCTGAAGGTCCTCAGTGGAGTGGGCCCCGTGCTCGAGAAGAAGCTCAATCAGCTGGGCGTCTCGACCTACGCCGACATCGCGGCCCTCGATCGGGACGGGATCGAAAGCGTGGCGGACGAGATCGGGACGACGCCCCAGAAGATTCGGCGCGACAAGTGGGTCACGACGGCCAAGCGCGAGCACAAGGCCAAGTACGGCCAGCCCATCTAGGATCCACGCACCTCGCCCGACGCTCGCACCGAAAGGGATCGGGGCGGCCGGGGGCGCGTTCCTGCGCTACTTGCCGCTTTCCGCCTCGTCCTCGTCGCCGACGTATCCCAGGGCCCTGAGCTCTTCCAGCTGATCGGGGGCGAAGCTGCGCAGGACCGGCGTGGCCCGTGCCTTGGAGCGAGCTTCGTTCGAGCGCTCCTTCTCCTGTTCCAGGAGCTCGAGTAGCTCGGCCACCTTGTCCGGCTCCGCGTCGGCGCGGTCGTCGAGCTCGCCCGGATCCGCTTCGATGTCGTAGAGGCTGATGAAAGGGCCGTCGAGCAGGCTGCGCAGCTCGGCCACCCTGTCGGCGAATCCTTCTCGCTTGCGAAGAGTGCGGAACAGCTCTGGCGTGAGGGGGCCGTCGAGGATCTCGGGGAAATGGGCCCGCAGCCATTCCTCGGGAACCCGGGGATGGGTCAGGATCGACTGGGGAGCGGACTTGCGGCCGGGGTACTCCACGACCAGCTTCCAGGGTCCCAGGGAGAGCTGGTACTGCTCGCAGTGGCCCTCCTCGCTGAAGGCGACGCGCTCCTCCACCTCCTCTCCGCGCACCAGGGGCAAGAGGGAATGGCCGTGCAGTCCCTTGCCGCGGTGGGGGAGCCCCACGAGCTCGAGCAGAGTCGGGTAGAGATCGACCAGCTGAACCGTGGAGCGGACGCGGGTTCCACCGTACTCTCCCTTGGGCAGGCGCACGATCAAGGGGACGTGCACGATGGGCTCCCACATGCCCCCGTGGCTGTAGAACTCGTGCTCGAAGGATTCGCCGTGGTCGGCGCTGATCACGATCACCGCGTCGTCGTAGAGTCCCCGCTCGTCGAGGTCGGCCAGGAGCTCTCCGATGTAGTGATCCGTCTTGAGGATGGCCTCGTCGTAGCGCTCCACGATGGGCTCCAGGGGGAGGTGCTCGGGGATCGGACCCTCCAGGACGCTCGTACGCGCCATCCATTCCGGAATGGCGCGGTAGGTCTGGAACTCCGAGCCAGCGGGCACCGGCTCCCATCCATCCTCGGGTGGTTCCTCTTCGAAGCGTCCGCGCCAGATCTCGCCGGGGATGTAGGGACCGTGGGCGTCGAGGGCGTGCACGAACAGGAAGAAGGGGGCGCCGCGCTCCAGGCCCGTCAGGAACTCGGGCACGCCGATCGACTGGATGGCGGCGATGCCGCCGGTCGGGTCGGCCAGGGAGATTTCGGCGGCCCGGGTGTCGTAGAGATCGAAGCCCTGGTCCACCCGGAACTTGTCCAGCAGCCAGTGGGTGTCCACGTAGGCCGCGGTCTCGTAGCCGATGGCCCGCAGCATCTCGGCCAGGGTCCAGCGGCTCTCGGCGATCTGCCAGTTGTCCCAGCCGGCGAGCTGCACTCCCTGGGGGCGCTGCAGGTCGAGCTCGTGCGCGCGTGGGTAGAGGCCGGTCATGACCGACAGGTAGCTGGGCATGGTCCAGGGCGCGTTCGTCAGGCAACGCTCGAACACGACCGACTCCTCGGCCAGGTGGTCGAGGGCCGGAGTCGTCTTGCGGGGATAGCCGTAGAGCGAGAGGTTGCGGGCGGAGAGGGTATCGATGCTGATGAAGACGATCGCAGGACGGGGCTCTTGCTCCGTTTCCACCACGGCCAGCTTCTCGAGCACGATCGGGGCGTCTCCCCGGGGTTGCCAGGTGAGCCGTACCCGCAACCGTCCGTCGGTGACCCTCGGCAGGTCGTAGCGTTCACCCCGCTCGAGGTCCTCGAGGGCCAACGTGCCCTTGCCCAGGGTGTCCAGCCTCTCCCCGGTCTGGGCATCCACCCTTTCGAAGGCCAGGCGCATCCAGCCCCTGCCCTTGCTGGTGCCGGTGATGTGCAGCTGGGCGTCCGAGCGTGTCTCGAGGACGTACTCCATGCCCGTCCCCGGTGGCAGGGTGGCGCTCCCGTCGCCATCGATCTCGGCGTGACAAGCTTCGTCGTAGCTCACCCGGGCGAGCTGGAGCGTGTTCCAGGTCCCCGCCGCGCCGCTGGTCGGAACCTCGATCTCGAGCAGGTTCTCGCCGGCCTGCCAGGCCGGCGCCTGGACCTCGTAGGTGACGACCGCGTTCGGCTCGCGGGAGAGCTCCACGGTGGTCTCGGCGATTCCGTTCAGTCGCAGGTTGGCCCGGGGCACAGGCCCGTCCGCGGGTCCCTCGCACCACAGGATCATCCGGATCGTGCGGTCCTCGGGACCCAGGGCCGAGAGGTTGAGGACGGCCAGGGGCTGGTTCGTCTCGACGTAGGCCAGGCCCTCCGGCGTGGTCTCGGTGACCTGGTACCAGCCGGCCAGTCCGGCATCGCCCCATTGACGCTCCGGCGAGGGCTCCAGCACGCCCTCCTGTTGCAGGACGGTGTCCGGGAAGCGCTTCAGCAGGTCGATGCTGGTGCCCTGGAAGACCACCTGGCGCCCCTCATCGCAGCCGAGGACCGACAGGCTGCCGACCAGCAAGAGGAGCAGCGTCCGGATCTGTGGGGATCGGTGGGGCATGGGCGGGCCTCGCACGATCCTATCGGCTGGACCCCGGCTCGCTCTCCAGAAAGGGGGCCGGTCTTCGGATCAGCCCTTCTTGCCCAGGATGTTGCGCAGGGCGCCTTCGAGGTCCGGGTAGCTGAAGTGGAAGCCCTCGTCCAGAGCCCGGCGCGGCACGGCCCGCTGTCCGGTCAGCAGCACGTCGGCCACCTCCCCGAGGGCCAGCTTCACCCCGAAGGCCGGGGCGGGCAGGATCGTGGGGCGTGAGAGCACCTTGCCGAGGGTCTTGGTGAACTCCTTGTTCGTCACGGGCTCGGGGGCCGTTCCGTTGAAGGCTCCCCGGGCCTCGGGCTTGCCCAGGACGAACAGGAACAGTTGCACCAGGTCCTCGATATGAATCCAGGAGAAGTACTGGGAGCCGCTTCCCAGGGGGCCGCCGAGACCCATCTTGAAGGGAGGCAGCATCTTTTTCAGGGCGCCCCCGTTCCTGCCGAGGATGACGCCGATTCGGATGTGGGTCACGGGGATGCCCGCATCCCGGGCGGGCTGGGCCGCGGCTTCCCAGTCCGCGCACAGGCGCGCGAGGAAGTCGCTGCCGGCCGGGCTGGACTCGTTCAGCTCGCGATCGTCGCTGGGGCCGTAGTAGCCCACGGCCGAGGCGCCGATGAAGTGGCGGATTCCGAACTCGGGCGCCAGGCTGGCCAGGATGGCCGTCGTGTCGATACGGCTCCTCCGGAGCTCCTCCTTCTGCTTGGTGTTCCAGCGGCGCGAGAAGATGTTCTCGCCGGCCAGGTGCACGATCGCGTCGGCGTGGGTGAGGGCGGCCCGCAGCTGATCCTCGGACCAACCGTGCCCCACGCCGGAGCGGCGACTGATGGGGAACACCCGATGTCCGTTCTCGGTCAGACGACCGCTGAGCTGGGTGCCGAGAAACCCGGTCGCCCCGGTCATGAGCAAGTTCATCGTGATCTTTCGGGCTGCGAAGGATGGGGGATGGGGGGAGTCTTGGGGCCCGAGGCCCCGGGGATCGATGCCTCTCAGTCGAGCTCCAAGTAGACCTGGAGTCGAATGAAATCAACGTCACGTATTCGAATCCTGATGGGGTAGCCCTCGGTGAAGGAGAGCTGTCGGCGACCGGCCCGGACGGAGAGGGTGGAGCCCTTGAGCTGGGGTCGCTCCCCGAGGGAGCGCATGGGGAGGAAGCCGGATACGTTGAACTCGGTCAGCTTGACTTCGATGCCCCCGCGCCCGACCCGCTGCACCTGGGCCTCGTGACGCTCTCCGATGTGGGGCTCCATGAACTGGCAGACCTTGAGGTCGCCGATGGCCGACTCGCACATCTCGGCGATCTCGGCCTGCATCGAGCAGTGCTGTGCGACGTCGTTCATGTCCTGGACGAGACGGTCGCTGGCGAGCTCTTCCTCGGCCTGAGCCCCGCGGCTTTCGATGGCGTGCAGCCAGCGGTGGACGATCAGGTCGGGGTACCTGCGGATGGGGGACGTGAAGTGCAGGTAGGCCTTGCGGGCCAGGCCGAAGTGCTCGGCTACGTCCTCGTGGTCGCGCACTTCGTAGTAGGCCCGCTCCACGAGTCCCATGATGCGTCCGATCAGAGCTTCGCGGTTGGGGCGATTGCGCACGGCGCGAATCATGCGGCCGATGTCGCGGCCCGTGAGCCGGTCCTTGCGGGGAACGCGAACCCCGTGCTCCTCCAGGAGCTTCGCCACGGCCTCGATCTCTTCGGGGTCCTTCTCCGGGTGGACGCGGTAGATCGTGGGCAGGCCCCTCGAGCGAAACAGATCCCCCACGGCCTGGTTGGCGGCCAGGGCCGTCTCTTCGATCAAGGTCTGGGAGAAGTAGCGCGGAGCGTCGACGATGGCGGACACCTCGTGCTGCTCGTCGAAGACGAACTTGCGTTCAGTGGACTGGATGCGCAGCGAGCCCTTGGCGTCCCGGAGTGCCTGCTGCCGGGTCGTCCATTGCTGAAACAGCTTCAAGTCCTCGGCCAGGAACTCGATCTCACGCGTCTCGGGCGTGTCGCTGCCGTCCAGGAGCTCCTGCACGATGCGGTAGGTGTTGCGGTGCACGCTGCGGATGACGCTCTTCTCCACCCGAGCGGAGGTGCGTTCTCCCTTCTCGTCGAAAACCATGAAGACCGAATAGGCCAGTCGATCTCGATGGGGAACGAGGGAGCAAAGCCCGTTGGAGAGCTCCTCGGGCAGCATCGGCACCACCTGGTCAGCCAGGTACACGCTCGTCCCCCGGGCCAGGGCCTCGTCGTCGAGTGAGGTGCCCGGGCGCACGTAGTGGGCGACGTCGGCAATGTGGACGCTGACCTCGAGCTCGCCGCTGGGCAGCCTGCGGATCCCGATCGCGTCGTCGTAGTCCTTGGCATCGTCGCCGTCGATGGTGAAGATGCGTTCGCCGCGCAGGTCGAGCCGGTCCCGGGTCTGCTCCTCGGGCGGCTCGGACGGAAAGTCGCGCACCTCGGCCACGACGTCGGCGGGGAACTGCGTTCGTACCCGGAAGGAGCCCAGGATCTGCATCTCCTCGGACTCCACGTCGCGGTAGACCTCGGGCCCCGTGTCCATGGGGCCGAAACCCGTCGGCCGGCGATCGATCCTGTCCCGTGAACCGGAGGAAGTTTCCTGCTCGAGCTCGGAAGCCTGGGTCGCTTCGTTCGTCTCCAAGGTCCAGCCCCGCTCCGGGGCAGGCGGTTCTTCCGGAGTCCCTCCCTTGGACCTCAGGAGGTCGGCGAAGCTCTTGAACTCCGAGGGGTCCTTGGGTTCACCCATGCCCCGAGCATAGGGCTTGGGAGCTCGGGAGGGGACCTCCTCCCTTTCCTCGTCAGGCCGCCTGTGGTTTGCTGGATCCGATCATGTTCCTACGACGCCTCTTGCTCGCCGGCTTGTCCCTGACCGTCCTCGGGGGGATGCTGGTCTTCCTCCTGCGCGAGCCTTCCGAGCTGCGGGAGACCCGACCTGCCCACCTCGAGCGAGGAGCCGAGTCGGCCGGCGGCTCCGGGGCCGAGGCGGGGCTGCAGAGGCTGGGGCTGACACCCGGGGAGCGAGCCACGACCGAGCCCGAGCGCGCCGAACCGGAGCTTGCCGGGGTCGGAGATGCCCCCGGCTCCGCCGCGGAGCCCGGCGAGCCGGAGCGGACCCTGCGCGATGTGCCGGACCAGGAGCGACGTGACGTGCTGTCCCAGTCCGTGGACGAGCTGCGCGCGCTCGCGATCGCGGCCGACGCCGCCGCCTCCGATCGGGTGCTGGCCCTGCAGGGACTCGCCGGTCGCAAGGACGAGGAGGGACGAGACGGGCGCAACCAGCTGGTGATCGAATCCGTGCTGGACCTGGCCCGCAGCTCCGAGGATTCCTGGGTTCGCAGCCAGGTCTACCGCAACCTGCGGGGATTGCGCGAACCCTGGCTGGTGCAGGAGCTGGCCCATCCTCTGACCCAGGACGCGGACGAACGGGTCCGGGTCGCTTCCCTCGAGACCTTGGCCTCCTGGTTGCCGAACGCCGAGGTGGAGCTGGTCCTGCGCGACGCCCTGCGGGTCGAAACGTCCCCCTCGATCCAGCGACGGATCCAGGCTCTCCTGGCCGGGCTGGAAGGGGAGGAGAACTAGGGGCTCCCCAAAAAAGGAGGCCCGCTCCTTGGGAGCGGGCCTGGGTGCCGTTGCCCCGGGGCGGACCTGTCGGCGCGCCCGGGATCTTCTCCTTCTCGGCTTGTTGGAGTGCCTTTCTGCCTCCACTTCGAGGCTAAGCGCAAGACCCGGATTCGCCTAGGTCAGCGCTTCGAATTGATTCGACAAGGAACTGGAAGGGACCCGGGAAGGCTGCGGGGAGGGCACGCTAGACTTCTGGGCCGGGGATGGGGGCCGCTGCCGCTCGTCCCAGGAGCTGCCTCTCTCGAAGCCCCGTGAAAGAGTCCCTCGCACAGGAATACCGCCACTCCGAGCACTGGTTCTTCCGGGCACGACGCAGCATCTTCCAGCGCTTCCTGGCCGGCTACTACCAGCTCCTGATCATGGCGGACGTGCGCTTCGCGCTCGGCGACAAGCTGGCGCGGCTGCCGATCGTCTACCACGACCGCTTCCGCACGGGCACGCTGATCGCCCCCGACCTCGTGCTGACCGCGGCCCACTGCGTGTACTCCAACCCGCCGCCGCAGCTGATCCAGGTCAAGATCGGCAATGATCGTTCGAGCCCCGAGCTGACGCTGCCGGTCCAGTCCTACGCGATCCACCCCGAGTTCTGCGCCAACGTCTTCGAGTGCAACTTCGACCTCTACGACTTCGCGTACATCGAGCTCGCCGAGCCGGCGCCCGCGGACGCGGTGTT
>JAUIEE010000155.1 GCA_030428965.1 bacterium
GGTTCGAGGAGCGGAAGGGGTAGACCTATTCGGTCGTGCACGAAGGGCTGTCCGAGGCAGCCCGAGCCGATCTCGAAGCGCTGACCCAGCGCGCGGGTCCGGGCAGCGAGCTGATCGTCTCCCGGGAGAAACCCTGGCTCGCCATCGTCCACGAGGCCCTGCGCAGGGAGAGCGACCTGGTGCTCATGGGCAAGCACGACCAGCGAGAAGACGGCTCTCGGTTGGGAAGCGTGGCCCGGGAGGTTCTGCGCAATTGCCCGGGTTCGGTCTGGGTCGTCGATCCCGCCGCACCGGTGGAGCCGAGGAAGGTCTTGGCCGCCACGGATCTGAGTGAGGTGGGTTCCAAGGCCATCCGGGTGGCAGCCCAGATCGCCGCGAAGTCGGGCGGAGAACTGCACGTGGCCCATGCCTTCCAGCTTTCTCTCGAGGAGCAGCTCTCGCAGCACGACATGGACCGCATTCGCGACGAGGCGGTGCAGGCCGTCCAGGCGCAGCTCGAGGCTGAAGGAGTCGAGGCGAAGACCCATGTCGGCTGTTCCGCTCCGGTGCGGGCTCTGCTTTCCCTGGAGTCCAACCTGGGGATCGACCTGCTCGTCCTGGGGACCCTCTCCCGCGCGGGGGTGCCGGGGCTGTTGGTGGGCAACACCGCGGAGAAGGTCCTGGCCAAGGCGAGCTGTTCCCTGGTCACCGTGAAGCCGGAGGGCTTCGTCTCCCCGGTCACGCCGCCGGTTGCCTGAGTCTCGCCGATGCAGCAGCCAAGGTTCATCAAGCGCATCTTGATCGGGGTGGACGAGCGCGAGAGCGCCCGTGACGTCCTCGTGGCCGGGCTCTCCCTGGCCAAGGAGCTGGGAGCGGCCGTGCACTGCATGCATGCGGTACCTCTTCCCGTGCCCGTTTGGACCGAGGTCGGGGCTCCTCCGACGCTGGCTTCCACGAAGGCCACCGTGTCCAGGGCCCGGGAAGCCGTTCTGCCCCAGGTCGAGGCGGCCCGGGTGGCCGCCGGCTACGAGACCTCCAGCTCCGAGGCGCTGCTCGAGGTCGAGTGCGGGCTCCCCGCCCACGTTCTCTTGGAGGTCGCCCAACGTCAGGGGAGTGACCTCGTGATCCTGGGGCCGCACGGCAAGGCCTCGCCCCTCGACCTCGGGAACACGGCGCGCTTCTTGCTCACCCACGGATCGACTCCGGTCTGGGTGCACAAGGGAACGGGGACCCTGCCGCGCCGCATCGTGGCCGCCATCGACGACTCCGACCATGCGGAGCTGGTCCTGGAGGGCACCCGGGCCCTGGCCGAGGCGTTGGGGGCGAAGGTGGAAGTGGTGCACGTCTACTCTCCGCCCGTGTTCGCCTACGCGGACGGTTTCGAGCTGGGGGTGCCCGCCCAGATCATCGGCGAAGAGCGTTCGGCGGCCCGTCGGTTCCTGGACGAGCGCGTCGCAGCCCTGGACTGGGGCCGGGTCGAGGTCTCGACCTCGTTCCTCGAGGGGGAGCCCAGGGGAGAGATCCTGGGCAAGGCGTCAGGCAGCGAGCTGCTCGTGCTCGGGACCCATGGTCGGACAGCCCTGTCGCGCTTTCTCCTGGGCAGCGTGGCGCAGGGAGTCCTGGCGCGGAGCGAGGTGCCGGTCTGCGTCCTTCCCGGACCCAAGCGCTCCTGGCTCTTCAAGCGCCGGGAACCCGACGACTCGGACGCGAGTCGGTCCTGACGCCCCGACAGGCGTCCCTCGGCGGGGGCTCCTTCGGATCTTCCTAGGGGGCTCCCCTAGCTGCCCGAGCTCCCGGAGTTGCTCGAACTCCCGGAGTTGCTCGAACTCCCGGAGTTGCCCGAGCTCCCGGAGTTGCCTGAGCTCCCGGAGTTCCCCGAGTTCCCCGAGTTCCCCGAGTTCCCCGAGTTCCCCGAGTTCCCCGAGTTCCCCGAGTTCCCCGAGTTCCCCGGGCTCTCCGGGCTCTCCGGGCTCCCCGGGCTCCCCGAGTTGCCAACGCCGATCGTATGGCCAAAGGCGTAGCCGTTGCCGTCACGGGAGCCCGTGCCGGTCCTGTTCCACCAGGCCTGGTTCCATCGTCGCCAGCCGGCGCGCTCCAGCGCCACGGTCTGCGCAACCTGACTCCAGTCGAAGCCCGACTCCGGGCCCGAGTACGAGGTCTCGATGCCGACGGGGTTGAGGTAGGTCAGGTGGAGGTCGATGCCGCCGAGGTCGTGGCTCTCCGGGAGGGCACCCAGGGCACTGCGGTCCAGTTCGAGGACCGAGGCCCGGATCTCGGCGGTTGCGGCTACCGGGACGTCGATGATTCTCCAGGAAACGAGCTTGGGCATGCTATCGGTCGTGGCCACGTCGTAGTGCAGGCGCGCTCCGGGCTCGAGGTTCAAGACGCCGGCGGCCAGAGCTCCCCAGACCTCGAAGTCCGACCCGACCACGACTTCGGCACCGGGGGCGTAGATCGTGCCGTAGAACTGGCTGTGTGCCTGCAGATCGACAGAAGGCCCTGTCGCGATGGAATCCGTCGCGCTGACCCTGACGCTGAGCTCGTTGGGATTCTCGCCCGAGGTCGTGACCGAGGATCCGCTGGCGAGGTTCAGGGAATCGGTGATGAACAGCTCGACGTTCCCGCCGGAAGTGTCCAGGTTCAGAGCGGCGCCCGAGGCGAGCTCCAGGGTTCCGAGGACGACGGTGGCCGGCCCCCGCAGGATCAGCTCCGCGTCCGTGGCGACGGACAGGCTCTCCAGCCCGATCTGTCCGGGGGAGAGCACGAGGGGAAAGGCACTGTCGTGAAGGACCCCGGGTTCGAGGGGGATGTCCGGCAGCTGAACCTCGGGCAGCGTCACGCTCTCCGCGCGCGCAGTGGTCTGCCCGGAGACCGATCCACCAGCCCCGACCGAAACTTGCGCTCCGGAACCGGGAACGACGTCGCCTCGAATCTCGACCGCCTCGCCGGTGCCACCGATCGTGATGTTGCCGTTCGAACCCAGGAGCCCACCGGCAGGACTCTCCTCGATGGCAAGATCGGAATCGGTGTCCGCCTGGGTGGTCTCGAAGTACTGCAGGACACCGGAGTACTCGACGTCGGAGAAGTCGGGATGGACGCCGTTCTCGAGGTAGAGCTCCAGGTCGAGGGCGTAGGCAGCGGACATCATGTCGCTGGCCCAATCGTTGGTGAAGGCATCCTCGTGAATGCCGAAGGAGCTACCCGGCCCCCAGGTCCCGCTCTGGGCCAGGGCCTCGACGGAAACGCTACGATCGAAGGCATACGTGTCGCCTTCCACGCTTTGGAACCGGAAGAAGTAGCCCTCGTGGAAGACCAGGCTGTTCGCCTCGTCCACGAACAGATGGGGGTAGTCGGGGTCGACCGTCACCCGTCCAGACTGGTTTGGATCGGAGGAGTCGTAGCCATCGAGGGAGAGGGCCGATTCGATGATCAGCTCCTGCTCGGAGAAGATGCCCAGGACGACCTCCGCCGGCTCGACCACGGCCGCAAGAGACGAGAAGCCGGAGCTATAGAGGCCGTGGCTCTCCAGCAGGATCTGGTCGTCCGCGGTCGAGGTGGCATCCACCCAGACCAGGCCATCCCCGTAGCTGGCCGGCTGGGCCCTGGAGCCGATCTGGCCCCGCTTGCCGGCTCGCAAGGCTTCGTAGGCCTCGCTGAGGCCGGCCTCGGCGATGTAGAAGGCCTTCAGGTTCTCGGCGACCTGGGCCTGACGCTTCGAGACGCTCGCGGAGAGTTGAAGAATGCTCGCCGTGAACAGCGAGGCGACCATGACCACGATGAGTGCAAGAACGAGCGCGCTTCCGGAGCGCTCCCGCCGTCCTCGATTGTCTCTGCCTGAGAATCGCAAACCTGTCTCCTGTCTGGAGATTGTTCCCGTCCGTGGACGGGCGAATCGTGGAGCCGTGTTCCCTGCACGAGCTCCGCCTGTCGGTTTGCTCCCTTGCCTTGCCCTTAGCAACTTCATCGACCGCCGCCGTTGCTCAACTCAAACAAGATGACGGCTTGCCTCAGGCCGCCTGCTCGCCCGGCTCCGCCGGCGCTTCCAGGGGGCCCTCTTGACGGGCCTTGTCGATGGCCAGGTTGATGAGCTCGCACAGGTCTTCGAGCTCGTCGTTCTTCCGAATATGGCAGCGACCTGGCCGCTTGCCGTCAGCGACTGCGCGCAGGTGCTGTTTGAAGCGGTAGATCGGTCCAGCCAGGCGGAAGGTGATCAGGATCCCGATACCGATGATCGTGGGAAGCAGCACCCCGAACGAGAAAGCCACGATGCCCCACAGGAGTCCAGGCATTTCGCTGGCCAGGTAGTCTCCGCCGCTCGGCATGTCCGCGGCGAAGGAGGTCAGCCGTGCGGCCAGGAGCAGGAACTCCGTCAACAGAGCCAGCGCAGCGACTCCAGCGAAGGTCAGCACGAGGCGCAGCTGAAGGGCGGGCTCGATCAGTTTGATGCGCCGGGCGTGGCGCTTGGGGGATTGGGTCGTCATTGGGAGTCGGGGAAGGGCAGTCGGTCTAGGACGGGCTTCCAGGCAGCCTGGTCGGGGCCCAGTTCGAGGTTGGTGATGCGCCCGAGTGCTCTCCAGGCTGCGGCCTTGACCTCGTCTTCGCGGTGGCCGAGGGTTCGCACGAGGTGCGGAACCGAGGTCCAGGAGCCGAGGTGCCCCAGGGCGGCGCAGGTCAGGGCGACCAGGTCCGTCTCCTCACGCATCAAGCCGGCTGCGAGGGGAGCCGAGAGCTTGTGGCGGAAGAAGTACTTCTTGGAGAGGTCCAGGACCAGCCGGGAAACCACCTCGGGCCGTCCATGGCGAATGGACTGCAGTTCCCGTTGAGCTTCGGTGGTCCACCAGGCGAGCTCCGCTTCGTGCCAGTTGGACCACCGCTCGGCATCGTGGCCGAGCTGGCGTCCCGAAAGCGAGTTGAGAGCCGCGATCGCGGAGCGTCCGACGTTGGCGTCCTCGTGGCCGATCAGGTGGATCAGGTGAGGGACGGCCTCCCCGTCCTCCATGGCGCTGGCCGCTCGGGAGGCCTCGATGAGCAGCTGAGGTTCGTCCCGCCAGAGGTAGTAGCGCACGATGGACTGGAGCTGGCTCGCTGGGGGATGGGAGAGGGTCTCCGCTTGGCGGGTGATCTCGGCCAGGATGAGAGGATCGACCTCGGGGACCTCACCCAGCAGGGCGACGAACAGCTCCAGCCGTTCCGGGTTCTTCTCCCGGGAGTAGGCCGTGATGATCGCCACGAGCAGCGAGGGGTGGGCAGCGCCGTAGGCGCGACGCAGGTCTGCTGCCTTCCAGGAACCCCGCAGCAGGACTCGCTCGAAGGAGGATCCGAAGGCCTGGCGTACGGCCAGGGGAACGCGCGCAGAACCCTCCTCTGGCGCGGCGAGCTCGAGAAGAAGCTGGAGCTGTTCCTGGGTCCCGATCTGGCCCAAGAGCTCGAGGGCCGTCACCTTCTCGGCTTCCTCCTGGGCGGACGCGAGGCTCGCGAGGAAGGCCAGCACCCGAGGGCGCGGGAGGCGCTGCAGGGCAAGCAGGATCGTGTGCTTCTGGATCGGCGTCAGGGCACGCCTGGAGTTGCCCCTCTCTCCCACTCGGATGGGGTACGCCCCCTCGACCAGGATCTCGAAGTACTCTTCGATGAAGTCCGGACCGAGTTCGACCAGCTTCTCGAGCGTCGCCTTGTCGGTTGCCCCGTCCATGAGCACGGCCGAGACCTCGCCCGAGGGGGAGACCTCCTCGGCGGCCCCGGCCGTGGCCAGGACGATCGCGAAGAGGGCGGTTGCGCCGAGGGCTCGAAAGCGCTCGAGCACACGCAGGCGGGTGGGGGCCAGGTTCATGGCGAGTGTCGGGCTAGCCCCCGAAGTCCTCCAGGTTCCGGCAGGTGACGGTCGTCTCGACCGTCTTCGTGATCACGCGTCCGTTGACCGTGCGGTCGAGGGTGATGCGAATCGTCACGGCGTTGCGGTCGACGACGAAGCTCAGACCCTTCTCGTCGATCAGACCGTTTCCGTTGTCGTCCATCCCGTTGGGAATCTCACCCTCGAGATAGGGGGACACGAGGTTGGTCCAGACGACCCGGGTCTCCGTGTCCGTGTCGGGATTCCGGCTCCAGTAGATGTGCTCACGGTCCTCTTCCAGGGCGATCAGCTCCGGGTCGCTCCAGACGACCTCGCCATCCTCGATCCCCAGCATCACGCTGTAGCGGATGTCGTCGCTGGCGAGCGGGGCGGCCGAGTTCGGGTTGATGCTCTCGCGGTCGGAGCTCATGACGGCCCTGGCGATCTGGTGCAGGACTTTGCGCGCGTGCTCTTCCACGACGGTCTCGCTGGTCTCCTCGTTCGTGGTCTTCATCGCGGCGGACATGACCATCGCGCCCCGGAAGACGAGCAGGGCAAAGAGTGAGAGAGCCAGCAGGATCTCGAGGATCGTGAATCCCGAACGTCGGCGCGCTCTTCTCACGATGCCGACCTCCAGTCTGCCAGGATGGTCTGCATGCGGAACTCGCGCGGCCCGAGCGCTCCTTGCCAGCGCGCACGAATGAGGATGGGCAGCACTCGGTAGTCCTCGGAGTGGTCCCGGTCGTCGACGACGCTGTCGCCGTTGAGATCCCGTGGGGTCTCGAGCTCGGCCGAGTTCAGGTCCTCGCGCAGCTCCCAGTTCGGGTTGATCGAGCCGCCCGTGTTGATGACCGGGAAGAGGATCTCTCCGATGAACCCGTTCGCGCCGTCCAGGGGCTCGAGGTCGTCGATGGTGAAGCGGGACCCCGGAGCGGTGCCGGGTCCGTTCGGGTCGTCGAAGGGGTCCTCGTTGAACATGGCGAAGATCTGATGAAAATCTTCGTTGCGCATCTCCTCGAAGCACGTGCGAATCGACTCGCTCGCAACGGCGCTCTCGCGGTTGATCGTGCGCTGCCTGGCGCTCGCGACCAGGGTGCTGGCGATCATGCTCGCAGCGATCAAGATGATGGGCGTCGCGATGGCGAGCTCCAGCAGCGTGAAGCCCCCCTTGCGGAGACGAAACCGATGCCGGGACCAGTGTCGGGGTGTTGCTTGCATTCGGAGGGTCGCTGGGGCCTGTGCGCGGGTCGAGGCCCTACGACACCCTCTTCGGCGTGCGTTCTTTCCTATCTTGAACCGTTGCTCGACGGACGCCGCTGGATTGCGAAAGCCGGGCCACGGAAAGAAATTCCGCTTCTGCGGCACGGCGCAGGTCCGCCTGGTGGACCGACACGTCCCCACCTCGGCTCCCCGGGGGACAGGACGGCCATGGAGGGGCTCGGCTGGCCACGGACGAAGTGGACCGGTGCGATTGCGCGGGGGGAGCAGCGCGAGGTGGCGTCGGGGGACTCGCCGAGGCTACGGTATCCGCCATGGTCAACAATCCCCCCGAACCCGAGATGGGACGACCGCGCCGCGGCGTCTTCGCTCGCTTCCTGGATCTGGTCGAATGGCTCGGCAACCTGCTGCCCCATCCGGTCACGCTCTTCGCCCTGATCTGCGTCCTCGTGCTCTTGTTGTCGGGGGTCGCCGGCTACTTCGAGTGGCAGGTCGCCGACCCGCGACCCGAAGGGGCCAAGGGACGAGCTGCCGACGGCATGGTGCGCGCCCTGAGCCTCCTCAACCCCGAAGGGTTGCGTCGCATCGGTCAGGGGCTGGTGACCAACTACACTTCGTTCGCCCCGCTGGGCACGGTGCTCGTGGCCATCCTGGGCGTCGGCGTCGCGGAGCGTTCGGGCCTGCTCGGTGCCGCCATCCGGGCGCTCGTCCTGGGGGCTCCTCGCAACCTCCTGACGGCGGTCGTGGTCTTCGCGGCGGTGCTCTCGAACACGGCTTCCGAGATGGGCTACGTCGTTCTCATCCCCCTCGCTGCCGTAGTCTTCCACTCGGTCGGTCGCAATCCTCTGGTCGGTCTGGCCGCGGCTTTCGCCGGGGTCTCCGGTGGATACTCGGCCAACCTCCTGATCGGGACCGTCGATCCGTTGCTGTCGGGCATCACGACCGAAGCGGCGCGCATGATCGACGAATCCTACGCCCAGGGAAGCCCCAACGAGATCCTGCCCACGGCCAACTACTACTTCATGTGCGCGAGCACCTTCCTCATCACCGCCCTGGGAACCTTCGTGACGACCAAGATCGTCGAGCCCAAGCTGGGAGCCTACGACCCGAGCCGAGCCGAGGAGGGCATCGAGGACTCGACCAAGGGGATGGGAGCCCTGTCCGCGAAGGAAAGGCGTGGATTGAAGCTGGCGGGGGTGACCGTCCTCCTGATGCTCCTGGCCCTGGCGGCGACGGCGCTGCCGGAGAATGGCTGGTTTCGAGATCCCGCCGAGAACGAGACCCTGGTCCAGGACCTGCGGCCGCTTCTCAAGAGCGTGGTGGCCTTGATCTTCGTGTTCTTCGTGATTCCGGGCATCGTCTACGGTCGGGTGACGGGGTCGATGAGGAATGATCGCGACGTGATCGAGGGCATGTCCAAGGCGATGAGCTCCATGGGGCTCTACATGGTGCTGGTCTTCTTTGCGGCGCAGTTCGTGGCCTTCTTCAAGTGGACCAACCTGGGCACGATCACGGCTATCGTCGGTGCGGATCTGCTGCAGGAATGGAACCTGACCGGCCCGCTCGTCTTCATTCCGTTCATCCTGATCTGCTGCTTCGTCAACCTGATGCTGGGCAGTGCTTCGGCCCAGTGGGCCGTCACCGCTCCGATCTTCGTTCCGATGCTGATGACCATCGGCTACAGCCCCCAGGTCATCCAGGCGGCCTACCGGATCGGCGATTCGACCACGAACGTGATCACGCCGATGATGAGCTACTTCGGTCTGATCCTGGCCTACGCCATGCGCTACGACAGGAAGCTCGGAATCGGAACCCTGGTGGCGACCATGATCCCGTATTCGATCTTCTACCTGGTCGGGTGGGTGATCCTGTTCTACCTGTGGGTGTTCGGTTTGGGTTTGCCCGTGGGCCCGGGTACTCCGACCTACTACGCTCCCTAGGCGATCCATTCCTGCCTGACGGAGGCCCCTGATGCTGTCGAAGGACGACATTCTCGACTCGATCCTGCTCGAATGCCGGATCGTCAACCATCTCTACGGAGAGATCCCCGAGGGGGGACTGGCCTACCGCCAATCCCCATCCCAGCGTTCGAACCTCGAGCTACTCCAGTACCTTTCCTATTGCGGAATCGGCGGCGCGGCCTGGGTCCTGGATGTCACGAGGGATAGCTACGCGGAGTGGTCCAGGAAGCACGGCGGCATCACCTGGCAGGAGTTTCCTGCGGCGATGGAGCGACAGGTGCAGGCCCTCACCGAGAGGTTCGAAGCCTTGCAGGAGGCCGATCTCGAGCGCGAGACCAAGCTGCCCATGGGCAGCGTCGTGCGCGTGGAGCAGGGTCTGATCGAGATGCCGCTGAAATGGATGACGGCCTACCGCATGCAGCTGTTCGCGGGGATCAAGGCCAGCGGGAACAGCGAGATCTGGACGCCGGACTGCTGGGCTGGTGTTTCGATGCCGCGGCCGGCGAGCTCGGGGGCCTAGGGGAGCTTCTCGGCGCCGGGAAAGGCGGGGAGCCGGACAGGAACGACGGGGGCCGCGGGCTCGAGCCTCAAGCAGGGGGCCGGTCCGGCCGAGTAGGTGAGCATGGGGTTGAGCCTGTGCATGATCGTGCGCGACGAGGGAGAGCACCTCGGACGCTGCCTGAGCTCGGTTCGGGACGTGGTGGACGAGGTTTGTGTCGTCGATACCGGTTCGACCGACGACACCGTCGCAATCGCCCGCTTCTTCGGAGCCCAGGTGGAGACCCTGGCCTGGAGCGACGACTTTGCCGCTGCCCGCAATGCCTCGCTGGCCCTGGCCAAGGAAGACTGGATCCTGGTGCTCGATGCGGACGAGGAGGTCGTGACGAACGACGCACGCAGCAAGCTCCTGGACTTCAGCCGACGGACCTCCGTCGAGGCTGGCCGGATCTGGATCCAGGATGAAGAGGAACAGGGAGCTTGCCCGGTCACGCGCTTCTTCCCCCGGGGCGCGCGACCCTGTTTCCGGGGACGGATCCATGAGCAGCTGCTTCTGGCCGGTCGAGCTCCGCGCACGGCCGATACCGGCATCGAAGTGTTGCACACGGGCTACGGCGGGGCTTCGGAGGCCCGGCATCGAAAGCTGATGCGCAACGCGGATCTCTTGCTCGGCGTCCTGGCCGAGCAAGACGACCCGTACTACCACTACCAGCTGGGCCGCACCTGGTTCGTGGGCGGCGACCACGATCGCGCTCTCGAGGCCTTCACTTCGGCCTTGGACCAGGTCGAGCCCGAAGCTCCGTACCTGGCTCACCTGATCGAGTCCACGGCCTACAGCCTGCGCTCCCTGGAGCGTTCCGAGGAGGCCTTCGAGCTGGTCAGGAAGGTGGCTCCGGCCTTCCGAGATCGGGCCGACACCTGCTTCGTGGGAGCGCTCCTGGCCATGGACACCGGTGAGCTGGTCCAGGCGGAGGACGGCTTTCGCCACTGCCTGACGCTGGCGGGAACACGGCCCGAGGGAGGGCCCTACTCCCGGGTGGCCCAGACCCTCGGACCTGCCCACAACCTGGGCGTGATGTACGAGGTCTTGGGCTTGAAGGACGCAGCGGAGGAGGCCTATCGCCGAGCCCTGGAATTCGATCCCGCCCACGCCGCGAGCCTCGAGGGGCTCGCGCGCTGCACGGGCCGCTGATCAAGTGTCCACGGGCGCCGAGCCGCCTCCGGCGATTCCCAGGCGCTGCAACTCGTCGACCAGGGCGTTGTAGTGCCCCACGGCCTCGTCCCCCGGAGCGAGGGGGAACAGGTTGTTGGTCTCACAGGGATCGCCGGCCAGGTCGTAGAGCTCATCGGTACGGCCGATGCGTCGAATGAGCTTGTAGCCGTGCACGTCCCGAACGGAGCGGTTGTACTGCAAGGCCGCGCTGGAGGGACCGTTCGGGCGGAAGACGCCGGAGTAGTTGAAGGGCCTGAGGGCCGGTG
>JAUIEE010000610.1 GCA_030428965.1 bacterium
GCGAGCTCGGGAACCAGCTCCAGCATCCCCTTGCGGCCGAAGCGGGTCTCCTTGGCGATGTAGGTCGCCGCGAAGAACGGCTTGCCCTCGGGGGTCAAGAGCAGCGTGTTGGGCCAGCCCCCCGAGCCGGTCACGCCCTGGGTGACCGACATGAACACGTGGTCGAGGTCCGGGCGTTCCTCGCGGTCGAGCTTGACGCACACGAAGCTCTCGTTGAGCAGACCGGCCACGGTCTCGTCCTCGAAGGACTCGTGCTCCATCACGTGGCACCAGTGGCAGGTCGAGTAGCCGATCGAGAGGAAGACGGGCTTGTCCTCTGCACGGGCACGGGCGAAGGCCTCCTCGCCCCAGGGATACCAGTCCACCGGGTTGCGGGCGTGTTGCAGGAGGTAGGGACTCTCCTCGAACACCAGGCGGTTGAACTCTTCCCCGCCGTCCGGCGGCAGCTTGGCGATCTGTTCGGGGCTCGGGAGGGTCATGGGGAGGCCTGGGTCGTGGGAGCCGGCCTGTTCGGCGCTCCCGGGCGCAGATTGGGGAGCTGCCAGGGGCCAGAGGAGGACAGCTGCCCAGTGGAGCGGGAGGGGAAGCATGGGAACGAGGGTACACGCGGCCATTCCATTGCCGCGGCCGAAACCGGATCTATCCCGGGTCGAAGTCAGGCCCGGAGCCGCGACGGCCCGCCCTCCGAGGAATCGGTGATTCGAGCAACAAACGGTGCGGAAGAGAGCGCACCAAGGTCGTCGGTGCGAGTTCGGGACCCGGACGGACGGCACGCGAAGCAGCGCGGGACGTCCATCCGCGTCCCGACCGCAACGACCTTCGCCCAACGCCCCGGAGCCCACGCCGTCGACTTCCCCGACGCTCCCGTGTGGAAGGCTCCCGCGTCACGTGTCATCGGGCCTGGCGAAGTGGGGGCCAAGCGGACGGTAGCCGGTTCTCCTCACGGCAGGCAGATCCCTAGAGCTACCGTTCGTCGGTCCGTTGGAGGGAGCGGGCCCGGTCCTACCCGCGCTTGGCCAGCTCGCGCTCCCTCAGCTCGCGCCGTAGCACCTTGAGGACCGAGCTCTTCGGCAGCTCGTCCAGGAACTCGATCTCCCTGGGGATCTTGTAGGCCGCCAGGTGCTCCCGACAGAAGCTCTGCACCGCCTCGGCATCCAGCTCGCGCCCCGGTTGCAGCACGATGAAGGACTTCACCGTCTCGCCCCGCTTGGGGTCGGGCACCCCGATGGTCGCGGCCTCGAGGATGGCGTCGTGGGAGACCAGCAGCGCATCGACCTCGTCCGGGAAGACCTTGAGGCCGTTGCAGTTGATCATGTCCTTCTTGCGGCCCACGATCTTGAAGAAGCCGTCCTCGCTCATGACCGCCAGGTCGCCCGTGAAGAACCAGCCGTCGCGAATCGAGTTGGCGGTCTCCTCGGGCTGCTTCCAGTAACCCTGCATGACCTGGGGACCGCGGATGACGAGCTCACCTTCTTCCCCGGGCAAGAGCACCTTCTGCCCGTCGTCGACGTCGACCACCCGGGCGTCGGTGTCGGGGACCGGGATGCCCACCCAGCCGATACGCCGCTCGCCCTGCATGGGGTTCACGTGGGTGACCGGGGAGGTCTCGCTGAGCCCGAAGCCCTCGGTGATGCGGGAGCCCGTCAGAGCTTCGAAGCGCTCCAGCACGTCGGGGGCGATGGGCGCCGAGCCGGAGATGCAGGCCTTGATGCTGCTGACGTCCAGGCGCTCGATGTCGGGGTGGTGGTTGAGGGCGTTGAAGATGGCCGGCACCGCGGGCAGGAAGGTGACCTTCTCCTTGGCCAGGGTCTTGAGCAGGGCGTCGATGTCCCGCGGGTTCGGCACCAGGGCGAGGGTCATTCCCAGGGCGGTTCCGAAGTTCATGCAGACCGTCATGCCGAAGACGTGGAACAGGGGCAGGGCGGTCAGGACGACCTCCTCGGCTTCCTTCATCTCGGCGAACCAGGCCGCGCACTGCT
>JAUIEE010000156.1 GCA_030428965.1 bacterium
CGACGCCGCCTGGTTCTCGGGCCGCGCCCACATCCGCGGCGGAGGCTACGCCGATTTCGGCCTGTTCGGCACGGAAGACTCGGACCTGGCCCTCGAGCTGGGACTCGTGCGCATCGATCGCGTCCACAGCGACCTGCCTCTGCGGCTCGGGGTCGGATTCGGCCTGTACGGTCTCTTCCTGGACGAACCGGATGCCGAGGCCCTCGCTCTGACCCTGAGGGCCTTGGCCGACTACGCCTTCCCCACCCAGGTGCCCCTGCACCTGCGCCTCCAGGCCTCGATGGCTCCCGACATCTCGACCCTGGGGGACGGCGAGGGGCTGGTCGACCTCTCGGGAGGACTCGAGGTCGAGATCAGCCGCTGGGCCTCGGCGGAGCTGGGCTACCGCCTCTTCGAACTCGAGCTGGAGGACAGCCCCGACTTCGAGCTGCACGATGGCCTGTACTTCGGCGTACGGCTTGGCTTCTAGGGGCCCTAGGTCGTGCTCTTCTGGAGTTTGGTCTTCTCCGTGAGGAAGAAGCGTCCGATCTTGGCCTCGAACGTCTCGCCATCCTCACGCTGCATGACGTAGTGCCCTTCCATCGTGCCCCAGCTGGTACGCAGGGGGCAGCCGCTCATGTACTCGTGGCTCATGCCCGGCTCCAGCTCGGGCTCCTCGCCGATGACGCCGGGGCCTTCGACGATTTCCGTCTCCCCGAAGGCGTCGGTGATCACCCAGCGTCGCGAACGCAGCTTGGCCCAGCGCTCTCCCTGGTTGGAGATCCGGACCTTGTAGACGAACAGGAACTGACGGTGCTCCGGATCGGAGCGCTCGGGCACGAACTGCGCCGAGACGCGCACGCGGATGCCCTGGGTAGTGAAGTCGGAGTGACCGGTTTCCATCTGGATACGGGGGAGGCTGTGGCCGCGAGGCCGTAGAGGGGCCCAACATCCTAGTGGGTGAGAAGGCCCGGGTCTCGCGGCGACCGCATCCGGCGTGGCAGATCCAGGCCGGGAATCGTTGCGGGTTGGCACGCCGGATGCGACCTGGTGCGAGAGTCGCCGTCCATTGACCCCCCGGGAGGACACCCCCATGCAGTTGAGAACAACGCTCGTCGCCCTGTCGGCCCTACCGCTCGCCCTGATTCCCTCGGCCTGGCCGGCCCCCGCCGGAGCCGCGGCCGGGTTGGTCACGCTCTACGCAGGAGACGACCTGGCCTGCACCCTGGACTTCTGGAGCGGAGGGCCCGGTGCTCGGATCCGAGGAGGCGAGGTCGATCTGCAGGGTGCCCAGCTGATCTTCGACGCCCTTCGCCAGGACCATCTCAGCTACGGGTTCGTCGAGGACCAGAGCGTGCGGCTCGTCGACCTCGGACGCGCCTACGCCTTTCCCTTCGCCAGCGTGAGGGACCGAGCGAGCGAGTACCCGATCTCGGTCTTTCACACCTTGGCCCGCGATGCCGCCCGGTTCTTCTACCTGGACGCGGGAGAGAATCCCCAGCCGCTCCCCGCGGCCCAGGCCGTTCTGAATCCTGGCAGCCGGGGTCTCCAGCACTTCGCCCCACGGCTCGGACACACCTACCTGCTCCGGGTCGAAGAGTCAGGACGCGAAGGCCTCTTCAAGTTCCAGGTCACAGGTCACCTGCCCGGTCACAGCCTCACCCTGAGGTGGGCCCGGGTGCCCACCCGCTAGCTCGCCCTGGCGCGCGGCGTCCTCCCTGGGCTAGGGTGCGCCCATGCGCCCTTCCTTCCTGCTCCTTCTCGGTCTCCTCGCCTGCCGATCCGCACCCTCCCAACCGGACCCGGCGCAGCCGATCACCGAGGTTTGTGTCCTCGGGATGATCCACAGGGAGCACGTGGACTCCACGGCCTGGGGTCTCGAAGCGGTGCTCGAGACCCTGCGCGCCCTGGAGCCCGACGCGGTGCTGTGCGAGATTCCCCCCGATCGCCTCCCCCGGGCCATGGAGGAGTTTCGACGCCTGGGCCGGATCGAGGAGCCACGGGTTGCCCGCTTCCCGGAGTACACCGGAGTGCTCTTTCCCCTCCAGGCCGACCTCGGCTTCGAGATCGTGCCCTGCGCGGCCTGGACGGAGGAGATGGCCCTGGAGCGACAGGCGAAGCTGGAAGGCTGGCGCACGAGTCGCGCCGAGGACACGGCCAGGGTGGAAGAGGCCCAACGACGAGCGGGTGAAGCGCAGGCTGCCCTGGGCCCCGTCGATGATCCGTATGTGATCCACTCGGACGCCTACGACGAACTCGTGCGGCAGGGGATGCGTCCCTACGACGAGCTCTTCAACGAGGATCTCGGTCCCGGCGGGTGGACGAACATCAACGCCGCCCACTGGGCGCTCCTGGAGGCTGCGCTCGAGGAGCGCCGCGGACAACGCCTCGTCATCACCTTCGGTGCGTGGCACAAGTACTGGTTCCTGGATCGCCTGCGGGATCGGAGCGACGTCCACCTCCTCGACCCGACGGACTACCTTCCCGCGGGAAGCTAGGGCTGCGAGGCCCACCAGGCCCGGAGCTGGTCCAGCTGCCCCGGATCGACGTCCGGGCGATCGGCCAGCCTCTCCAGGGCCTGGACGGCAGCGGCGCGCTGCCCGTCCAAGGCCAAGGCCTGGAATTCGCCGAGGGCGGCCTGGGGCAAGTCCCCGTGGACCTGAACTACCTGCTCGAAGCGCTCCAGAGCCTCTCCGTGGTGCCCCAGCTTCATGGCGACGTAGGCCGCCTTGAGAGGGATCTCGGGCTCTTCGGGCAAGAGGCCCGCGGCCCGGTCCAACGACATCAGGCTCCCCTGGTCTTCCCCCAAGGCTTCTTGGACACGCGCCAAGCTGCGCCATGCCTCTGCATCGCCAGCGTCACGCTCGGTGAGCTGGATCAAGGCGCGGCGCACGGGCTCCAGGACCTCCCGGTCCGGAGCCTGGGACCTCAGCAAGGTCTCGGCCCAGTTGAGCGTCGTGCCGCGGTGCTCGGGGTGCTTGGCCGCCGTCGCGGCCAGGAGCTGCAGCGCTGCGGGGTGGTCGCCCTCCTCGAGCAGACAGCCCGCCAGCATGTTGGCACTGCGCACGTCGTCGGGATCGTAGGCCAAGATCCGCTCCAGCCCCTCGCGCGCGTCCTGCAGGCGGCCCTGGGCAACCAGCCGACCCGCCTGGGTTCGCAGCGCGGCGTAGCCGGTCTGCCAGCGTTGCATCTCCTGGAGCCACGCATGGGGAAAGGTCGGTCGGAGGCCCTTGGCCCGCTCCTGGGCGGCTTCGGCCCCGGCGCTGTCTCCTCCCTGGCGCAGGGCGATGGCCAGGAGATGGTAGGCGAAAGGCAAGGGGCGCTCGGCGTCGAGCAGGTCGCTCTGCTGCAGGCGTTCCACCGCCCTTCCCGGTTCTCCCCGGGCCAGCTCCCAGCGCACGCGCGCAACCTGCACCGCCGGAAGGCCAGGCGCGAGCTCCTCCGCCTTGCTCAGGCTGACCTCGGCCCCTTCCAGGTCCCCCAGGTCGATCTGCCAGCCGGCGAGGGTCCACCACGAGCCCGCGTAGCCCGGCTCGAACTCGGCCGCGAGCTCCATCGTTTCGACCGCGCGCTCCAGGTCCCCCAGTCGCTCCTGAACGCAGGCCAGGCGATGGAAGCTACGCGCATCGTGCGGCTTCAGTTCCAGGGCGCGGCCGTAGGCGAACTCGGCTTCCCCGTAGAGCCCGTTGGCTTCCAACACCTGCCCGAGGCGCGTCCAGGCCGGGCCGGAACGCCGCCGAGCGTTGAGGCGAGAGACCTCCCGTCGCAGCAGGTCCTGCACCAAGGGGTCCAGCTGTTCCAGGTTCGGGGGAAGCTCCGCGGCAAGGCCGGTGCGCTGATAGAAGAACCAGCCTGCGCACGCCAGGAGCAGCAGGCTTCCAAGACCCAGGACCCAGCGCTTCATCGCCCTTCCCCACGCTGGAGCACCACGTCCCGATCGATCTCAAAGGGGCCGAAGGACTCCGAGGTGCCGTCCGTCCACAGGACCTCGACGGACACCGGCCCGCTCTCCCGTCCGAGCCCGAAATGGACCCGGGCATCGCTCGCCGCGCAGTAGCTGTAGGCGCTGCGCACGTCCCGCCGCACGCGCCGCTCTCCATCGAGGAGAGCCACGATCGCACCCAGGGCATCCCTCCCGTTCTCGACCACTCGGAAGCGTATCCAGTGGCCCCGATCCGGGACCCCGTTGTGGAGCAGGTAGGCCTCGGCATCTTTGTTGACGACGATGACGTCCACGCCGCCATCGTTGTCCAGGTCCCCGAAGGCCGCCGCCCGGCTCGTGTGCACGAGGTCCCCAGCCACCCCGCCCTCGGGGGTCACAGGTTCGAAGCGTCCGTCCAGGCCCCGGAAGAGCTGGTTGGGTTCGGCGTAGGGGTCTTCGCTGCGCTGGGCCCTCTCGGCCAGGATTTGCACGCGACCGTTGGCCTGGTAGAGATCGAGGTGGCCGTCGTTATCGAAATCGATCATGCCGATTCCGAAGCGCGTGAAGCGGCGACTGGCGTTTCCCAATCCGATGCGCGCGGTCTGATCGACGAAGAAGCTGCCTTCGTTGCGGAAATAAGAATCGGCCTGGGCCTGGAGGTTCACCACCAGGAGATCCAGATCCCAGTCCCCATCCACGTCCTCGGCCACCACCCCCATTCCCGCCTTGGGCGATCCGTGCGCATCCACGGCACAGCCGGAGCTCGCGCCGATGTCCTCGAACGTCCCATTCCCGCCGTTGCGCCACAGGTGGTTCTCCATCTGATCGTTGGCCACGAAGAAGTCGATGCGGCCGTCCCCATCGAAGTCCCCGGCCACCACGCCGAGCCCATTCCCTCGACGCGACTTCAGTCCCGCCTCGAAGGAGATGTCCACGAAGGCCCCTGCCCCGTCGTTTCTGAGCAGCACGTCGCTCAGGGGGCTGCCGTAGCTGTTGGGGCTGCAGTAGTCCCGGAGACCGGCCGGCGTCTGACATTCCAGCTCACCGCCGGCGGACCAGCCCACGTACTGGCAGACGAACAGGTCCAGGTCCCCGTCGATGTCGATGTCGGCGAAGGCGGCGCTCGTGCTCCAGCGCCCGGGCATCGGCTCGGCCGTCGCCGAGCCAGGATCGAAGGTTTCGGAACCGGAGGATCGCAGCAAGACGTCCGGTCCGACGTTGGTCACGAACAGGTCCGAGAACCCGTCGCCGTTGATGTCGCCGCTCGCGACCCCCATCCCGTAGCCGGCGTCCCCGCTGCCGCTGGGCTCGGTGATGTCCGTGAGCTTCGCGCGGCCGTCGTTTCGGAAGAGCCGGTTGCCCGGGCGGGTCCCGCCTCCACGGAATCTTCCCGCCTGGACGCAGTACACGTCGAGGTCTCCGTCGTTCTGGAGATCGAACAGGGCCACGCCGCCCCCCATGATCTCGGGGAAGAGCCACTCGCCTCCCGCCCCCGATTCGTGCCGGAACGTCAGTCCGAGCTCCAAACCTCGCTCGCGAAACCAGGGCGGCCCGCTCACCGGCGGCTGGGAGGCCTCCTTGGACACGGCCTCCGCGGGGAGTTTCGTCTCTCCGCAGCCCCCGATCCAGAGCAGCAGGAGAGCCCCTGCGTTCCATGGGGCGCTTCGCCCGCGAGCATCGGGGAACGTGGGTGCCATGGCCGGAAGTAGAGCGCCCCTGGAAAGGGGGGTCAAGCGAGGCTGTCCGTTGCGAGGGACGGCGCTCCAACGCAGGAAGCCCGGAGAGATCAGGCTCTGCAGCCTGCCCCACCGGGCTTCCTCGTTCAGATCGGAATCCCGAAGAACCCCGATCCAGCGTCTCGAATCCCTAGTTCTCGGGGTCGTCCTGACCGAACTTCAGGAAGTCGCCGTTGAACTGCTTCTCCGGGCTCTCCCAGAGGAGACGGCCGCCGTCGAAGGTGCTGCCCAGCCCGGAGGTGAGCGAACCCAGGATGGCGGGGTCGGCGATGGACTCGACGTTCGAGCTGGCGACCAGGCCGCGCAGGCGGGCCCAGCACGTCTCGAAGTCGTCGTTGTTGTCGCAGTCGATGTCCAGATCCTGGGGATCGTTCGGTGTGTTGTCCCGCAGGAACGCGTTGTTGAAGATCAGGCTGATGTCCTCGAGGGGCTGCTCCATCCAGCACGCGAAGTGCTTCGTGGCGGAGAGCGGGAACTCGTTGTCGTTCCAGGCGTCGAAGCGGACGGTGGCCTGGAACTTGGTGCCGCCGGTCAGGTTGATCAGCGCCAGGGAGGAGCTGAACACGGCGATGAAGTGATCGAGGTACAGCTCGTCCGGGACGCCTTCGTACTCGGCGCCGTCGAAGTCCAGCTGCTCGTCACCGTCCAGGTCCGTTTCCGTGCCTTCGCCGCAGGGGCTCGAGAACGGAATCGCGTTGAGCTCCTGCACGCCTCCGAACGGAGTCACGACCAGCTCGGAACCGATCAGGTAGTTGAAGCACCAGGCGGTCTTGAACTTGGAGGGGTCGTGGGCGGTCACGACGACGTAGCCTTCCTGGCCACCGGCCGCGTTGTGGCAGCTGGTGAGCACGGAGAGCTTGTCGGCGGGGGTCAGGAACTCGGTGCGATCGACGACCGTGCAGGCCAGGGGCAGGCACGGGTCTTGCGGGTTGTAGACGGTGTTGACGTACTCGAATTGCACGTTCGTAGAGCCACCGAAGCTGATCGGCGTCTGCGGCTGCAGGTTCGTGTTGGTGACGCTCAGCACGGTGAAGTAAACGCCGCCTTCGCCGTCGACTCCGACGCCGGAGCGGTGGATCGGGTAGATCAGAACGCTACCAGGGTTCCGGCCGTCCGCGAGCCCCGTCGGGGCAAGGAAGGCAGCCATGGCGGCCACGGCCAGGACTCGTCTCGTTGCTCTCATGATTGGTTGTTTCTCCCCAGTGGGTGTTATGCTTCAGTCAGGGTGTTGGTTCGATGAAATCGATCCAGGGCCAGGTCGGCTAACAGCCGCGCAGGATAAGCGCTGCGACCCCCTTCAGCTACCCCGAAGCCGCTATCAGGCCCTTTTTTAGCAAGACCCAATGGGCTGAGGCGCCGCCCCGGCCCCTCTCCGGGTTTTCCCCGAACCCCGCCCGGATTCGGGGGGCGGCGTCCTCGGGCAGGCGGCGGCCCCCTGTCCGGTCCCCGGGCGGAGCCCCCGAGAGACGCCGTCGTCCACCGCCGAGCCTCCCCTCAGCGACCCCCATTCCCCTCGTCGAGCCGCACATCGGCCAGGGCCGCTTCGATGCGTGGGGCGAGCAGCGCAAGGGAGGAAGCAGCCAGCTGAGGGAGCTTCATGCCCGACCCCCTAGCGCGGTCGACTCTCCGGGTCCCCCGGGGCGGCCTTCGCGCTGCGCCCGAGGGCTCGTCGCAGCGCAGCCCGGGCGCGCATGCAGTTCGCCTGGGACTGGACTTCGTTCTCCTGGGCGATCGCCAGCCGCTCCTGGCGCGTGAGCTTGAGGGCCAGGAACTCGGGAGTCAGTCGGCTGCGCGAACGCTCCTCCTCCAGCACGGTGCGCAGGTTCTCCGTTTCGGCCAGGCGCGTGGCCTCGGCCGCGGCCAGGAGCTCGGTGTTCACCTGCAAGTCGCGCAGGGACTCCTTGACCTCGAGCAAGATCCCGCGGACGACGGTCTGGTACTCCACCAAGCTGCGCCGCGAGCGAAGGCGTGCCTCTCGTACCTGGGCCTTGGCCGCTCTGGCCCCCGAGGGTTGTTCGTAGGTCAAACCCAGGAGAGCGGTCAACTCGTCGTCCTGGACCAAACTCTCGAACGAGTCCCCGAGCCCATCGTCCAGTCCGGCCAGGGACAGGCTGGCCACGAGATCGAGACGCGGTCGCCGCGAGTCGTCGGCCAGGCTCGCCCGCAGCTCGGCGTCCTCGATGGCGAGGATGGCGCGCCGCAGTTCCGGGCGCGTTCCGAAAGCCTCCGCGAGCGCCGCCCGCAGGGCCGGAGCGGCCCCGTCGGTGGTCGGAGCGGTCTGGGGTTCGAGCAGGACCTCTGAGGCCAGCGGATAGCGATCGGAATCGAGCAAGGCCTTGAGGGCATCCGAGGCGGCACGCACCTGTCTCCGGCGCCGGAGCAAGTCCGCATCCCGTCGCTGGACGGTGGCCAGGGCATCGGAGTACGCCGCTGGATCGGCATCGAACACCAGGCGCTCGCGCAGGACGGCCTCGACCTGGGCCCCTTGGTCCGCCAACCGCCGCCGGATGCGCAGCGCATCCCAGGCTTCGACCAAGTCCCAGTAGGCTTGCTCGGTCAGGGCCGCCAGGACCAGGGCCGATGCCGCCAGGTCTTCCCGGGAACGCCGCGCCTGGGTTTGCACGAGCCCCAGCGCAGCCTCGGTCACGCCTCGCCCCCGGCCGCGAGCGAGAGGTTGCTCCAGCGTCAGCTGCAGACCGCTGCTCCAGGCAGGGTCCGGATCGAAGTCGATGCCGTCGGTCTCGTTCTCGAAGCGTTCGAGGAAGGCCAGAGCCGAAACCGTCGCCCCGCCACGCAGGAGCTGGCGCAGGCCGAATTCCCCGCGCACCCTTTCCTGGGCCAGCCGCGCCGCTCCCACGGGAACGCCGCCGACGATCGGAACGCGGTTGGGCGAACGGGCCGACTCACCTTCCACGGAGGCGAACCAGACCGAATCGAAGGCGGCCTCTTCGACGGTGACGCCGAAGCGATCGGCCTGGGCGTCCAGCCGCACCACCTCGAGCCCGAGGTTCGATTCGAGAGCCCCGGCAACCGCTTCTTGCAGGCTCAAGCCTCGACGCTCCTCGGGAGAACCGTCGAGCCCGGGCCCGAGCTCGATCGGGACCTGGAAGGAACCAGGGCCGCCGAGCTCCTCGAGCTCCTGTCGACGTTCTCCCAGAACCTCATCGACGCGCGAGGTCCGCGCCACCTCGGTCGCGAAGACTTCCCCCTCCGGAAGCCGCTCGAGCTCGGCCCGCAGGAGATCGGCGGTCCACGACTCGATCGGCGTACCGCTCGCGGGCTGGGCGGTGCAGCCCAGGTTGCCCAGCGTGGCTCCCAAGACGAACAAGAGCCCCAGGGCACGCCCCAAGGACGCCCCCCCCACGACACCGGTCCCCGGAGCATCGGCCGCGCCCTCCCGCAAGAGACCGAAGCGCTCTTGCAGGTCGCTCACGAGACTCAGGAGCAGGGGGACGAGCAGGAGCGTGAACACGGTCGAGACCAGGAGCCCTCCCACCACGACGCTTCCCAAGCCCCGGTAGAGCTCCGAGCCGGCGCCGGGCATGAAGATCAGCGGAGACATTCCCAGCACCGAGGTGAGCGTGCCCATGAAGATGGGGCGCACACGGGTTCGCACCGCTTCCCGGATCGCCTCCCGCGGCGCAAGAGGGGAATGGTCCTCACCGCCCGCCATGAACTGAACCGCCTGGTGCACGATCAGGATCGCGTTGTTGACCACGATTCCGATCAGGATCACGAAACCGAGCATGGTCAGCACGTCCAGGTTCTGCACGGGCAGGTAGCGATCGCTCTCGCTCCACAGGTGCACGCCATACAGGGCCGCGAAGCCGCCCAGGGTGGCCAGGGGCACGCTGAACAGGATGATCAAGGGGCGCAGGAAGCTCTGGAAGAGCACGCACATCAGGAGGTAGACGACCAGCAGGGCCAGGACGAGAGAGCTCCCGAGCACACCTTCCCAGGTGCCGTCGCCGAGCATGGCGCTCTTCACCGCGTCGAGCTTGCTCGCCGAGCCCGAATAGGTGGTCTGCACGCTGCTGGGAATGGCCCCGTTGGCACGGCCTTCGGACAGGAACTCCTGAACGTTGTCCATGGCCTGTCCCAGGGGCATGCCGGCCGGCGGGGTGAACTGCAGGCTGACCGAGCGTTGCCGCCCCGTGCGGTTGATTTGCCCCGGCGCGTTGACCCGGACGAGATCGGCCACGGCCGAGAGCGGCACGATGCCTCCGCGCGGCGTGGCGATCGGGCGCTCGGGAAGGCCGGCCAGAGGATCGGCGTCCAGGGAGCTCTGGGCCAGGAGCTTCAGGTCGACGGTCTGGCTACCGACCAGGTAGTCCCCCAGGAAGGCCCCGTCCCCCAGGCCCTGCACGGCCAGCCCCAGATCCGCGGGCGACAGGCCGACTTCCCCGAGTCGCTCGAGATTCGGCAGGACCTGCAGCTCGGGCGTGGGCAGGTCGAAGTTGGAGGGATCCGGTTGCAGACTGTAGGGGCCGTAGCTGCCGACCATGCGCCGGTAGACGCTGCTCGCCGCTGCCGAAACCTGATCGAGGTCGTTGCCGGAGAAGTTGATCTCGACGGCCGACCCGCTACGTCCTCCCAACCGGAACAACGGCACCTGAAAGGCGAAGGCCAAGATCCCCGGCAGCACCTCGGCCCGGGTCACGTGCTGAAACAAGGGCATCAGGTCGGGCACACGGTCGGCTTCCTGGGCGATGCCGCCGTGGAACATCGTGCCGGGGAAAGCGACCAGGAAGTAGTTCTGCAGGGGAGGCGGGTGCACGGGCTCCCCGGGGCTCATGGTCGCGAAGTCGAAGGTCGGGATGGCGGGCAGCTCGGCCTTGGCCTCCTCGTAGCCCGCATCCCCGGGGGCCAAGCGACCCGCCTCGAAGAACGGCGCCATGCCCGCTTCCACCCGCAGACCCAGGATCTCCTGCTGGGCGATGCTCATGCCCGGTGGCGGCAGGATCAGCCCGAAGACCAGGTTGCGGTTGCCCACCGGCAGGTAGTCCGCCGGCGGCAGGAGCTTCCACGTTCCGAACAGGCTTGCCGCGGTCAAGGCGAGCACGAGAACGAGGCGCCACAACACGCTCCCGCAAAGGAAGTACACGAGCCCGGCCAAGAGCCCAGGTAACACACCAGCTAGGAACATCCGTCCCACGGACACTTCAACCGAAGCCGCGTAGACCACCATCACGATAGACGGCGGGATCAGAATGCCAAGCGTGCCTGCATTACAAATGACACC
>JAUIEE010000157.1 GCA_030428965.1 bacterium
GCGTGGGCGCCATGCTGGGCGACACGGACACCGAGGCGGACACAGAGGGCGACGGCGAGAGCGACGGCGACGCGGAGCTGGACGTGGTGGGCGTGCCCGAGGGCGTGCCGGTGCCCGTCGGGGACGGCGTGGCCGTCATGCTCGTGGTCGCGCTGATGCTGCTCAAGAAGGGCGACTCCCAGCCCCACGTCTACGATCCCTTCTGAGCCCGGGGACCAAGTGAGCGTGGATCCCGAACGCCCTTCGTTGCCCCGCCGCTTGGGGCGCATGCTCGTCAAGTTCCTCGTGGGCGGGCTCGTCTTCGCCCTGATCGTCGAGCTGCTCGTCACGCTGGTGATCGGCACCCAGGTGCGCTTTCCGCGCCACGTGGTGGACGGGGGCTTCGGAGTCCGGATCAACGAGCCGGGAGCCCGCTACCGGCACCGCTCTCCCGACGTGGACGTCGAGTTCCGCATCAACTCCCGGGGCTTGCGGTCGGATCGCGAGTACCCGTACGAGAAGCCGGCCGGAACGAAGCGCATCGTCTCCCTGGGAGACTCGTTCGCCGCGGGCTACGAGGTCGAGATCGAGGAGTGCTACACGACGGTCCTGGAGCGTTCCCTGCGGGAACGGGGCCTCGAGGTCGAGGTGCTCAACGCCGGCGTCTCGGGCTACAGCAACGCCGAGGCCTGCCTGTACCTCGAGCGCGAGCTGTACAAGTACGAGCCGGACCTGGTGCTGCTCTCCTTCTTCAACAACGACCTCGTGGACAACGTGCGCTCGAACCTGTTCCGCGTGCAGGAGGGGCAGCTCGTGCAGAAGGCCGACGCCTACATTCCCCTGGGGGGCATGGGCAACTTCCTGAACACGAACTTCTTCTTCAACTTCCTCTCCGAGCGTTCGAACGCCTTTGCCCTGCTCAAGGAGCAGGCCACGCTGTGGGTCAAGCGCCGTGCCGTCGAGGAGAACGTGCGCAACATGGCCGCGGCCGAGCAGGGAGCCGAGGACGACGAGCGCCTGGGCATGCAGCGCGAGCTCGCGGCGCGCATCCTCGACCGCATCTACGACTGGACCCAGGAGCGCGGGATTCCCTTCGTGGTCCAGAACATCCCGCTCTACAAGAACACGGTCGAGGGCCCGCGCCTGATCGACGTCTTTCCGCGTTCGGAGTTCGACCTGGAGCGCCCGGGGCTCGCCTACCTGCCAGCCGCTTCCTTTCTGGAGCCCCATGTGGGCCAGCGGGAGCTCTACCACCTCCGGTCCCACACCCACTGGACCCCCTTCAGCAACGAGCTCTCGGGTCAGGCCCTGGCGGCGTTGATCGCCGACTCCGGCCTGCTGGCGGACTAGCGGACGGCAGCGGGGGGCCCCCGACGGTGGCGGACAAGAAAGGCCGCCGTGGTGGGCTCGGGCCGACCCAGGAGGATTAGAATCCGGGGCTTCTCCCCGGGCGTCCAAGGGCGGCGCGGGAGGGCCGATGAAGAAGCATTTTCCCGGTATCGGTAGCCGTGGGCTGCGACCCGCGCGGGTGGGCACGATGGGGCCGGCGTTCTCCTTTGAGATGGACCCCTCGCCTGGTCGAACGGAGAGGAGCCTGAACATTGGCTGACGGTGCCTTGGAGCTCTTCGAGTACCTAGAGCCTGCCTATCCCCACGAGGCAGGTCAAAAGAGGGAATACCCACCCCGACAGCTCCTGCCGGAGATCGGGTTGATGGGCATTGGTCTCCATGCGATCAGCAAGGCCGAGTGCGTCGACTACATCCTGAGCGAGCTCGAGGCGGAGCGCGGTGGCGTCGTCGTGACGCCGAACCTGGACCACCTGCGGCGGCTCCTCAAGGACGACGACTTCCGCGCCATTTGTGAACAGGCCGACCTGCGGGTGGCGGACGGCAAGCCGATCGTGTGGGCCTGCCGGCTGCAGCGCACGCCCTTGCCCGAACGGGTGGCCGGCTCGGACCTGATCTCGTGCCTGAGTCGAGGAGCGGCCCGTGAGGGACGCTCGATCTATCTCCTGGGCGGGAACGAGGGCACGGCCGAAGCGGCGGCCGAGGTCTTGAAGACGCGCTTCGAGGGGCTGCGCATCGCGGGGACCGTCTGTCCCCCCATGGGCTTCGAGCGCGACCCGCTCCTGATGGGACAGCTGAGCATGAGCTTGCGGGAGGCGGACCCGGACATCGTCTTCGTGGCCCTGGGTTCGCCCAAGCAGGAGCGAGTGATCCAGATCCTGCGGGAGGAGTTGCCCCGGGCCTGGTGGCTGGGGGTGGGCATCAGCTTCAGCTTCGTGTGCGGGGACGTGCAGCGGGCTCCGAAGTGGATGCAGAGTACGGGGCTGGAGTGGTTGCACCGCTTCTCCCAGGAGCCCACCCGGCTCTTCAAGCGCTACTTCGTCCACGGCATTCCCTTCGCTGTCTCGCTCTTGTCCCGAAGCCTCGTGCGGGGCATCCTGCCCAAGGGCAAGCACGCCACGCTCTACGGGCAGCGCAAGCCGAGGGCCCTCCTGGTGGACGACGATTCCTTCGCCCTCGACCACCTCGAGCTCTTGCTCTCGACGCACTTCCCCGAGGTCGAGTTCGAGAAGCGCACTCGCGCCGACGTGAGCGGCCGCTTCGACTTCTACTTCATCGACAACGACTTCGACGGAGAGAAGCGGGCGGCGCGTCTCGCCTCCAAGGTGCGCGCGGAATGGCCCGACGCCCTCATCTTCGCCTTCTCGGCGGAGCTCGACGGGGACACGCTCAAGAGCCTGATCAACGCCGGTTGCAACGGCGTCTGCGACAAGAACGACCTGGGACGCTGGAAGCCCGTCCTGGACCAGGTGCGCGAGAACCTGGCTACCCGCGCGGCGGAGCACCGGCAGGAGACCGCCGCTTTCGGCGGGGTCCGTCACGCGGCCGGTTCGATCCAGATGCTCCTGCGGGACTGGAACGGGCGCAACGTGCCCCTGAAAGAGGATTCGAAGAAGCTGCTGTGAGCCAAGTGCAGCCCAAGCCCAAGCCTGGCGAAGTGGTCGGAGCTCCGGACGAGGAGGTCCGCGGCTTCCTGTCTTTGCAGGGGCTGGATACCTCCCGGATCCACCGCGAGTGGCAGGTGACGAACACCTTCTGGGAGATGTTGCAGCGCTTGACGGCGCTCCTGTTGCTGCTGGCTTGCCTGCCGCTCTTGATCGTGCTCTATCTCCCGGTGCGGCTGTCCTCGCGCACGACGTTCTTCTTCCGTCAGACCCGTCCGGGCTTCATGGGAAGGCCGTTTCAGATCCTGAAGGTCACGACGATGCGCGCGGGCAGCGACCGGGTGAAGCACTACGAGCACGGGGTGGCCCTGTCCGACCCCAACGTGACCTGGATCGGGCGTTTCCTGCGCGACTCGAAGCTGGACGAGCTTCCCCAGCTGTGGAACGTCTTCCGCGGGGACATGGAGTTCGTGGGGCCCCGTCCGATCGCCCCCGGACTGCACCGCCGCCTGGTCGAAGAGATTCCGGGCTTCAACAACCGCTACCTGGTCAAGCCCGGTCTCACGAACATCTCCCAGGTGTCCGTGCTCGAGAACGCTCTGGGGGAAGGCGTCGTCGGCGATTGGAAGATTCGATTCGAAGGGGAGATGCACTACATCAACAACAAGTCCATTTCGTACGATCTCATCCTGATCGGCATGACCGTGGCCTTCATGCTGCGCAAGGTTCTGCGCCGTGTTCTTGGCCGTAGGGGGGACGGTTCGGCTTCCGAGGGCAACTCCACCGAGGCCGCCTGACCAGGAAACGATAGCCAGACCACCGCCGTGATTGCCGATACCGACCCCTGTCTTCCCCTGGTGCCCATGTCCGCGTCCGACGTCCAACCGATTCGCTACGCCCTGATCCTCGGTCAGGGGCGTTCGGGGACCAACCACCTGCTGCGGATCTTGAACCAGAGCCCGCACACCCACTGCCGTAACGAAGCGGATCGGCTGCGGGACTCACCCCTCAACCAGCTCGAGAACTCGCGCTTCTTCGTGCAGGACGAGGAGGAGCTGGAGGCGAAATGGGACGAGGCGGTTCGCAGCGCCGCTCTGCACATGGGCGCGCGCGACCAGCCCCTGCCCTGCGCCAAGACGTGGCTCTACCCGGGCACGCGCAAGCCCGGCATCTTCTACGTGCGTCAACGCTACCGGATCCTGCATCGGCTGGGGCGCAACGGCCGCCCCATGGACGGCAAGGAGGTGCGCTTTCCCCGCTGGATGACGACGCCGAATCGCCTCGAGCAGGCTTTCCACGTCCTCAAGCTCAACGCGGTGTGCGGGTTTGCGGACTTCGTGCTGCGCAAGCGTCCGGCGGGAAAGGTGCTGCACATCGTTCGTCACCCGGGCGGCTTCACCAAGTCCTGGCTCCAGCGCTGGGTGGAACGCCGTGGAGACTCGGCCGCCAAGGAGAGTTGTCAGCGGCGCCTGGCGGAGCTGTGCGCCTTCGCCCCCGACTGGGCGGCCCAGGCGAAGGTTCCTACCGAGGCCATCGAGAAGATGTCCTACGTCGAGGCTGAACTGTGGTTCTGGCGCTACTGCAACGAGACCGTGTCCCAGGCCGGTGAGGGCAAGCCGAACTACATGCGGGTGGTCTACGAAGACCTCGCGGATCACTCCATCCGGGTGGCGCGCGAGGTGTACTCCTTCTGCGAGTTGCCCTGGAACGAGCAGATCGAGCAGCGCGTCGTGGCGATGTCGGAGCGTTCTTCCAGCATTGCGCGGGCCTGGCGACAGGACCTCGAGCCCGAGTTCATCGAGGTCGTCGAGCGCGTGACCGAGAACTGCCCGATCATGGGCTGGTGGGGCTGAAGGAACATCTCCATCGGCCCGCCGCTCTGCTAGCGTAGGGCCCGTGTCCAGAGCCCCGAACCCCAGGACGCCGTGGCGCCGGCTCTTCGGCGTGCTCGTCACGCTCGCCGTTGCCGTGCGGGTTCTCTTTCTCGTCGAGCTCCGGGGAGCCTCCCTGGTCGGGGTCCTGCTCGGGGACGCGGCCTACTTCCACGCCTGGGCCGTCGAACTGGCGGCGGGGCGGTGGCTGGGCAGCGAGCCTTTCTTCCAGGCCCCGCTGTATCCCTACGGCCTGGGCGCCCTGTACTCCCTGGTCGGGGCCGAGCCCTGGGTCGTACGCTGCCTGCAGGCCGTGGCCGGTGGGCTCGCTGCGGGGTGGGTGGCCCTGGGGACCCTGCGGCTGTTCGGTCGGCGCGAGGCCTGGGCTGCGGGCTTGATCCTGGCCCTGTACGCACCGTCCATCTGGTTCGTCGCCCTGCTCCAGAAAGGCAGCCTGACCCTGGCTCTCGCCTCGCTCCTGTTCTGGCTGTGCGCGCGCTACGCGACCGGAGGGGCCGGCGCGCGGGGGGGACTCGCGATCGGTCTGGTGACGGGCCTGTTCGTACTCACGCGCCAGAACGCGCTCCTGCTCCTGCCGGCCCTGGCCGCGGGAGTCTGGTCCTACGGCGGGGAGGGCCGTCGGCGGGGGCTGCTCTGGTTCGCGGGAGGGGTTCTCTGCGCCCTGGCTCCGGCCCTCGTGCGCAACGGAATGGTGCTCGGCGAGCTGACGATCTCCTCGGCGAACGGGGGCGTCAACTTCTACCAAGGCAACCACGCCGGAGCGGACGGTCTCTACCAGCCGCTCTTGCCCGGGCGGGGCCATCCCGACTTCGAGTCTGCCGATGCTCGCGATCTGGCCATGTGGGCCCTCGGTCGGGAGCTCACGAGCTCCGAGGTTTCTCGCTACTGGTACGCTCGGGCCTGGTCCGACATCCGGGAGGACCCCGCGCGATGGCTCGCGCTCTTGGCGCGCAAGGTTCGGCTCTCGCTCCACGGCAAGGAGGCGATGGACGTCGAAGCCATGGAGGCCTACGAGCGGGAGTCGCGCTGGCTCTGGGGGCTGGGTCGGGTCTTTCACTTCGGACTCGTCCTACCCCTGGCCCTGGTGGGCATCGTCTTTGGTTGCCGCCGCGGGCAGGCAAGGCTCTGGGGCTTGGCCCTGGGAGGACTCCTGTGGCTCGGCGCCGTCCTGTTTCTCGTGACGGCCCGCTTCCGCCTGGCCTACGTGCCTTTCCTGGTGCCCTTCGCGGCTTCAGGGCTCTTGGAGCTGTTTCGTCTACGGGGCCTCTCCCGCTGGGCCGCATGCATCCTCGCAGGGGGCGCGCTCCTGTTCTCGAACCTGCCGATCGACGTCGGTGGCAATCCCCTGGCGACCACCCAGACCAACCTGGCCCTGGCCTACCTGGTCGAGGGGGACCTGGAAGCGGCGCATCGAGCCTCGCTCGAGGCGGTCCGCCTGGATCCGAACGAGGGAGGCCACCACTTCGTCTTGGGCCGGGTCGAGGGCAGCCGCGGGGACGCCGAGCGCGCGCAAGCCAGCTTCGCCCAGGCCTTGATCACACGTCCCGACCTGGAAGCGAGCATCGAGTCCTGGCGCGGAGCCTTCGGGCTACGGCGTGGGGACCCCACCTCGGCCGTCGAGCACCTCGCGCGCGCCGTCGAGCTCGACCCGTACAGGATCGATGCGCGCCACGGACTCGGTCTGGCCTACCGGCAGCTCGGCCGCTACGAGCAGGCGGAGCGCGCCTACCTCGATCTTCTGGAGCTACGCCCGGCCCATGTGGAGACCCTCCACAACCTGGGCTACCTGTACGAGGGAACCGGGCAGTCGGCCCGGGCCCTGGAGAGCTACCGCCGTGCGATCGAGGCGGATCCCGACTTCCTGCCTTCCCTGGGGCGCAGGGCCTGGATGCTGTCCACGCTTCCCGACCCCTCCCTGCGGGACGGGCAACAGGCCGTAGCCCTGGCCCGGCACGCGCTCGAGGTGCAACCGGATTCGATCTCAGGGCGCGATGCCCTGGCGGCCGCCTACGCCGAGGTCGGCCGCATGGAGGACGCCGTCTCGACCCTGGAGGAGTTGCTCGACCGACCTCTCTCCGACGAGACCTACCGGACCAGCGTGGAGCAGCGGCTGGAGAGCTACCGTCGTGGGGAGCCCTGGCGCGATCGGCGCTAGTGGATGCGCACCCCTCAGTCGTCCCCGAGGTAGCCGAGGGCTTGGAGCTCCTGCATGGCCCTGCGATCGAGGCGGACCTTGGGGGCCGCCTCGGCATCGGCGGGCAGCACGTGGGGATAGCCGGCTTCCACCAGGCGGGAGCGCACTCGAGCCGCCTGTGCGCCGAGGGCATCGCGTTCGTGGCGCAGGCGTTCGAGCAGCGAGGTCTCGGTCTCGGCCAGGTCGTTCGTCTCTCCGGGATCTTGCTTGAGATCGAACAGCATTTCCCGCACTGAGCCGGCCCCGTGATCCACGTTCCAGATCAGCTTGTGTCCGTCCCGGCGGAAGGCACCGATCTCGTCCCCTTCCCAGGTCTGGTAGTCCTCGCCGAAGTAGGGCAGCAGGCCAGCTTCGGAGCCCCGCAGCAGGGGGAACCAGCTGCGCCCCTGGCGCGGAAAGCCGTCGCGCACGCCTGCCAGCTCGAGCAGTCCGGGCAGGAAGTCCACCTGGGAGACCGAAGCGTCGATGCGCCGGGGCGAGAGATCCATCTTCCGGCGCAGAGGCTCGGGCAGCCAGACGATCAGGGGCACGCGCAGCAGCTCTTCCCACATGCGGTAGCCGTGGTTCCAATCCCCGTGCTCGCCGAACTCCTCCCCGTGGTCGGACAGGATCACCACGATCGTGTTGCCATCCAGCTCGAGCTCCTCCAGGAGCGCCAAGAGCTCACCGATCTGGGTGTCCTGGTAGTGGATCTCGTTGTCGTAGACGTCGCGCACGTACTGAACGTCGGCCGGGTCGAGCTCGGCCTGTTCCAGCAGCGTGGCTCGACGCAGGCTGACCTCGCGTAGCGGGCCTTCGTAGTCGCGGCCGAAGGGAGAGGCGGCCTGGGGAGGAGGAGCGTAGGGCGTATGCGGGTCGAGGGAGTGCAGGTACAGGAAGAAGGGCTCGTCGCCGTGCTCCCGCAGCCATGGGAAAGCCGTGGCGTTCAGCAGTCGGGAAGAGGCCTGGGCCGCACGCTGCTCCACGTCGGCTCCGATGCCGGTGTTGTCGACGAAACGGTGGAAGCCCTGTTCAAAGCACAGTCCCTTGCCCGCCACCTGAACGTTGGCCACCGCGGCCCAGGTGGAGTAACCCGCCTTGGCGAAGCTCTCGGCCAGGGTCTCCAGGCTGGTGGGTAGGGGCGACTCCCGCCCCATGCCGTGCCAGTCGGGGTAGTAGCCGGTCAAGACCGTCGCGGTCGTCGGGCGGGTCCACGAGGCGACCGCGCTGAAGTCCGTGAAGAAGAAGCCCTCGGCCGCGAGGCGGTCCAGGTGCGGGGAGGTGGGATTGGAAGCGCCGTAGCAGGAAAGGTGATCGGCGCGCAGCGTGTCGATCAGGTAGACCAGTACGTTGGGGCGGTCCACTTTCGATGGGGAAGCGATCAGGCGCGGATCGGCGAAGGTCGCCGAGAGGGGGACTTCCCCGAGGGTTTCGAAGCGCAGGATGCCGGTTCCTCGGACCGAGGGAGGAAGAGGGATATCCCGATCGAGCCAGGGGCCGCCCTCCCGTCGAACCGCGTCGAGCACGAGCTCTTCGTCTGCCTGGATCCAGGTGATCCGGAAGAGAGCCTCGCCTTCACCGTCCACGCCGACCGAGGTGCGCAGGTGCGTCGCCGCGCCGGCTTCGACGCGAAACTCCGCGCTGGAAGGAACCGGCAACCACAGGCCGGCTCGACGATCCCCGCCGAGGTCGGTGCGCGCCAGCACGCGCCGGGCGTGGGCCGGGATCGGTGGCGGGAGCTCGTGGGTGAAGAGCCGCTGCTCGGGGTCCTCGCCCTCGCCGAGCAGTCGAGCCCAGGGTTGCTCGATCTCGATCCAGCCTTGCACGTTGCGATGGATCCAATCGCTTCGGCCTGCGGGCAGCACGGTCGTTTCGCCGCGGCGGTTGGTGGAGGCCGTCTCTGGGGCCAGGTAGCCCGGCGCCGATGCCTTCACGGTGACCGGACCTCCCACCGCGGGGAACCAGAACGACCCCTCTCCGGAGGGGAGCCACAGTCGTTCTCTCTCCCCGGGGCGCCGGGCGGTGTAGCTGGCCTTCCAGGGGCCTCCTCGCCCGTGGCGTGCCACCAGGAGCGGGCCCCCTTCGTGCTCGAGCTCGATCTCGGCCACGTCGATCCGGACCGGTTCGCCACCCTTGCTCCGCAGGCTCAAGCGATGCCGTCCGTCGGTCAGGCTGAGCTCGACGCTGTGCGTCTCCCAGGTGTCCGCGGCCAAGACGCGATCGACTTCGACTCCGTCGACGACCACCGCGAGCTCGGCGCCCGCCTCGCCCCTCAGGCTGAGGCGCAGGCTCGTCGATTCGAGGAAGGAGGTGAAGCCGTGGGTGAGCGTCGCTGCGGGAGTCGAGAAGCGAAAGAAGCCGCGCTCGTAGGGACCCTCGAAGCTGGGGGCGATGGTCTCCCCTCCGCTGCGCACCAGTTCGGCCGCCCGATAGCGCCGGCAGGTCGGCTGGAGCGCGAAGCCGTCCTGATCCAGGAGGTCGCGCAGCTGAGCCCGTGCCGAGAGTCCGGTTCCCCGCTCGTCCTGCACCTCGAGCGTCCCCGGAGCCGGATCCCAGGGCAGCATGACCACCCAGAGATCCTCGCCGACCTTCTGCGGCATGAGGTCTTCGAGCTCGACGGAGCAGGCTGTGCCGAGCTCGGTCACCGTGCCGGCGAGTTGCACCAGGTCCGCCGGGCGATCCACCAGATGGGTCAGGGGCATGCGGTCGGCGGGCGCGAGGTCGGGCTCGGGAGAGCACGAGCACCAGCAGGCCAACAGGAGCAGTGAGACGGCGCGCTTCATGTCGCCGGGAGAAGCTCCCAGCGCCTCCATCCTACTTCGCCCATCCCCGATTGCGTGCTACGGTCGCAGGGCATGGATGTCGTACCCGAGACCGAGACGCAGCCCCGGCGCACCTGGCCCAGGCTGGTCGTGGCCCTTGTCATCGGGGTCGTGCTCGCTCTGCGGGTCGATGCCCGGGCCGTCCTCGAACTCCTGCGAGGAGCCCGCGCCCCGTTCTTCCTGCTGCTCCTGGTGGTGAACCTGGGGGCCTACGCGTTGATGGCACTGCGCTGGGGCTCCTTCTGCCGCAGCCTGGGCCTGCCCGGTGGCTACCTCGATCACCTGCGCGGGGTCTTTCTCTTTCAGGTCACGAGCCAGGTCGTGCCCTCTCCATGGATCGGTGAAGCCGGCCGGCTGGCCTCGTTTCCGGCCGGTACGTCCAAGAAGACGATCTTCAAGTCGATCCTGCTGGATCGTTTCTCGAACCAGATGGCCCTGGCCCTGGGAGCCCTTCTCCTCTTGCCCTACGCGGCCGGCCTCGACTACCCCCGCTGGTTCCTCGTCCTCCTGCCCCTGCCCGCGGCGCTGCTCGCCGTCGCCGTCCTCTGGGTTCGGCGCCGACCTGCGGCGGTCGCCGGTGAGCGCTCCTGGCGTGACCGCATGAGCTTCCTCTCGGAGCTGGTTCGGCCCCGAGCCGTGCCTCTCCTGGGGCTCGGCGCCGTGCTCAGCCTCTGGCTCGGTGTGGAGTTCTACGTGGCTTCCCTCGTGCTGCCCCTGGCCGAGGAGGTCCCGCTCGAGATCGTTGTGCTCGTGCCCTTGATGCTGCTCGTCCTGTCCCTGATGCCGATCTCGTTCGGAGACTGGGGGACGCGCGAAGCCTGTGCCCTGTTCGTGCTGGCACCGCTCGGGCTCTCGGCGGAAGTCCTGCTCGGCACCTCGATCCTCGTGGGGCTCGCGAACACGCTCTGCTCGCTGCCGGGCCTGATCTGGATCCTGCGCGGTCGCCGGGCGCGCTAGTTGTCCTGTCCAGGCAGGTTGTTCACTCGAATCCCTCCGGGATCATGGGGGTGTCTAACGTCCCCAACCCCGGAGAGACCG
>JAUIEE010000158.1 GCA_030428965.1 bacterium
CACGGAAATGGGCGAGGCGGCGACCTTCCGCACGGTTTCCAGGAAGCGCTGCATCGCCGCACTACGGGTGGTGAGGTCCCCAAGACGGCTTTCCGCGGCCAGAACACGGGTCTGGGCCTCGGCCGCCAGCCGCTTCCTCTGGCCTTCGAGAATCGTCTCGAAGGCGCCGCCCAGGGCCTCCTCTCCGGCCTCCATCTCCAGCACGGCCAGCGCTCCGGCCGCGAGGTAGTCCGTCCCGAAGCCGACCCGAGCCGAGGTGGTGGCGATGATGATGGCCGGAGCAGCGGGAAGCCTGCCGAGCTCCTCGAGGACGAGGAAGGGTGCCGGGTCGAGCACCTGGTCCGAAAGCACGAGCAAGTCGTAGGGCAGGGCGCTCGCGAGGCTCCTGACCCGCTCGAGGCTGTCCGTCTCGGAGATCAGGACGCTGGTGCCCGAAGCCTCGAGGGCTTCCCGGATCTTCCTGAGGAGCGCGGGTCGCAGAGCTGCGAGGAGAACGCGAAGAAGCATGGTGGGACGAGGCGGGATTCCTGGAACGGACGCGGCTCTGATTTCAGGTTGGGCGGATTGTCCCCCCTGGAAGCCCCCAGGGAAACCCGAAGTTCCTGGGCGGTCCGACACGCCTCCGGTTCCCTGGCCGGCCCTCCCTTCCGAGGATGCGACCACTGGTTGCCGGGCCAACCCGGTGTGCCACGGGACCTGGCGCCTCATCGATCCGGGCCAACCTCCTGGCACCTCGAGTTCCGGGGCTCGGCCGTTCCCAACCGGCGCCTTCCGTTGGGTCTCGCCCTTTCATGGGAGGGCACGGGCGGCAGGGCCGCACTGGCGTGGGACTCGTTTGCGCGCCATCCTAGGGGCGTGGCAATCGACGACAAGCAGCGCGAACGCCTGGCCAAGGTGGACGAGGAGGTCGTGCTCCTGGCCAAGGACATCAAGGTGTTGACCTTGATCGCCTGGCCGGCGTCCGCACGCGAGCAGTTCCTGGCGGGTTGGCGGCGGGGAAACCCGCGCCTGCCGGAGCCGAGCTACCCGGCGGTGTCCCTGGCTCCCCAAGCGCGGCGCCTGGAGGCCCTGGCCGCGGGCCTGGACGAAGGGCAGCCGCTCGAGGCCTTCCTTGCGCGGACCGCTCGCAGCTACGCGAGCCTGTGCGGCATGCTCGAGCAGGTGGGGACGGCCGGCTTCGGCGCGGCATCGATCGCGATCTACGGCAAGCCGGGAGATCCTCTGCCGGGGGGGCGGGTCACCAGCCTCGAGGCCGCTCGGCACTTCGCGCAGGTGAGCCGCTCGTACGGAGGGCAGTTCGCGCCCCACGATGGGGACTATTGCATTCCGGCCGAAGTCGTCCAGGCCGAGCTCGAGAGCCGTCTGCCTGGGGGCATTCCCGGCGGCCGCGTGAGCGTCGTCGTCGATCCGAACCTCTCCGCGAAGGCCGCCGCCGGCGCGACGCGTATCCGGCTGCGAGGTGCGACCTGCTTCTCCAGGTACGACGTGGATCAGCTCCTGCAGCATGAAGCCTTCGTTCACAGCCTGACCGCCTTGAACGGACGCGATCAGCCGCTCCTGAAGAGCTTGGGATTGGGGGCTCCCCGCACGACCTGGGCGCAGGAAGGCCTGGCGACCTTCTCGGAGCTGGTGACGGGGGCGATCGACATCGCCCGCTGCGAACGGCTCGCCCAGCGCGTCCTCAAGACGGAAATGGCGCTTTCGGGCGCGGACTTTCTCGAGGTCTTCGAGGCGTTCCTCGAGAGTGGCCAAACCGAGGACGAGAGCTTCTTCTCCACCATGCGCCTCTTCCGCGGGGTGCCGCCGACGGGGGGCGTGGCGTTCACCAAGGACTCGGTCTACCTGCGCGGTCTGCTCGAAGTGCACACCTTCTTCCGCTGGGCCCTACGGCACGATCACCTGGACGCCACGCGCCGCTTTCTCTCGGGCCGCATGACGCCCGGGGACGCGATCGAGCTCGCGGAGGCTTTCGAGGCCGGCGACCTGGTCACGGCCAGGTACGTCCCGCCCTGGATGCAGCGCGGCAACGGCCTGGCCGGCTACCTCGCCTTCTCGCTGTTCGCCAACGAGATCCGGCTGGAGCACGTCGGCTCCCACTTCCTGCCGGAGCGCGGTGCCGAAGACGCCCGGGTACCCGGCTAGCCCTGACCGTCCCCCCTCCGTGGGAGCTCTTCCGTGGGGTACAGGGGGCGGTGGACCATCCCCCCGCTCGGGCGGAAGCCGACCAGTCGCAAGAGCAGGTCCCGGGGGCGGGCGCCGGAGTGTCCCTCGGGGTGGGGCAGGAAGCGCTGCATCAAGAGGGCGGCGAGGGTGCGAGCGACCAGGCTTGCGGCGAACAAAAAGCGCAGGTCGCCGACGGCACCCAGCAGCTGGGCCCCGACGAGTCCTCCCATCAACTGGGCTTGTCCCGTCGTGAAGCTGTGGGCCGCGAAGAGGTGGGGCCGCGTCGAGCGGGTCCCGATGTCGAGCATGAGCACGAACAGGGAGAGCTCGAAGCCGCCCCAGGCCGCGCCCGAGAAGGCCTGGACGAAGAGCGCCGCGGGAACGCTCTCCAGGAAGATCCACGGCAAGGGCACGAGGGCGAGCAGGGAGGCCGCGAGGGTCAACGTCGTTCGGGCCCCGTGGGCGTCGATGATCCGACCCCAGGCGGGCAGGAGCAGCACCTTCGCCACGACGATGGCACCGGTCGCCAGCATGTAGCTCGTGTAGGAAAACTCGAGCTGCGAGAGCATGCGCGGCCCGAAGTACGGGGAGGCGATGTAGACGCCGAGCTGCAGGCCCATGACCGCGAGGATCAGGAGGCGCGCGCTGCGTCCCCGGGGCGTTCCCAGGAAGCTGAGGACCCGGGAACGGGGCGCGATGCGCTGGAAGCGCGGCTCGGGCGAGGCTGCGAGGAGGCCGGCCGATGTGAGCCGAAACACGGCGCTGACGACGAACAGGGTGGCGAAGCCCAAGCCCTCCGACGGATCGCTCCCGGTGGCTCCCTCCGACTCGAGCGCTGCCAGCAGGAGCCCTCCGAGCACCACGCCGAGAAACGAGCCGAAGTGGACCAGGCGGTTGCGACGCGAGAAGTAGCGGCCTCGCATGCGGGCAGGCACCAGGTCTCCGTACCACGAGCTCCAGGCCGTTCCCGAGCACTGTCCGCTGGCCTGGTACAGGCACGAGAGGCCGATCAGGAGCTCGGGAGATCCGAAGCCGAAGGCGGCGGACGCGCCGAGCAAGAGGAGCGTCGACGCCTGACCCAGGGCTCCCGCGACGACCAGCGGCCGTCTTGTGGAAAGGCGTCCCAGCAGGCGCAGGGCGAGCATCGGCCCCAGGGCTCCGAGGGATAGGGGCAGGCAGACCACCAGGCTGAGCTGGAGGGAGGAGGCGCCCATCCGAATCGCGTCGGCGATGAAGTAGGTCTCGCTCAGGCCGAGCATCAGCGCGTACGCCAGACCGTCGAACTGCGAGAGCCGCATGGCCCGACGCTTCGCCGCCGCGGAGAGCTTCCCCGTTTCCAACGCCGCTAGGGGGTGTGTCGCGTGGGGGTCATCGGGGAGGGCGTGCCAGGGGATACCGGGGGGCGACCTACGAACCGGCTCCGGGGGCAGCGGCGCAAGAGCATGTCGGTCGACTCGCTCGCCGTCACGCACGAACTTCCTGCCCCTGGCGTCTTTGCCGAACTTGAGAGGTGACGCTAGGCCAGCTCGAAGACGAGGTGTCCGCGGGCCTTCGTCAGAGCGGCGGCGACCTCGAGAGCCCTCTCTCCCTCGGCATAGATCGCGCCGAGATCCTGGCCGCTGCCCGTGCGCTCGGGAATGAAGCGGGGCAGTTGGTCGGGGGAGATCTTGAGGGTGAGGCGACGGACCAGGGGGACGGCGCGCGCCTCCTCCTGGCCGCGGATGGCGAGCAGATTCCCGGACCCCGGATGCAGCACCCAAGCCCCCGCGGCACGCAGCGGTTTCTCGGGAAAGGTGCAGGCTTGGCCCAGCTCGAGCCGGAGCAGGCGTTCCCATGGATCGAAGCCCCAGGCCCGTTGGATGAGCCTCATCAGTCGCCCTCCGGGCGGACGGATGGCCAGCTCGCCGAAGACGATCTCGCTGCCGTCTCGAAACAGCTCGAGGTGGGTGATGCCGCGCTCGACTCCCGCCGCGCGCAGGGCTCGGGAGGAGAACTCCCGCACGGAGCTCCAGACCTCGGGAGCCAGCGCCGCAGGCAGCACGTTGGCGTGACGCGGAACGTGGTAGGCCGTCGGGTTGGCGAAGACCGGGCGGCCGTCGTGCACGAACGTCTCGACGCTCATCTCCGTGCCTTCCACCCAGCCCTCCGCCAGCCAACCGTTGCCGACGTCGGAGGGGGGGGTGAGGTTGGCGAGCGCCGCCGTCAGGGCCTCAAGCCCGTCGACGCGTGTTTGTCCCCGCCCGCCCGAGTCCCTGCGCGGCTTCAGGACGATCGGCAGGCCCAGGGCGGCGACGAGGTCCGACGCGTTCGTCTGGGGATCGACTCGACGCCAGCGAGCGACGGGGACGCCGGCCGCGTCCATGGCCTCCTTCATGACGAGCTTGTCGGCGCAGCGCAGGGCCACGTCGGGGCCGTTGCCGCCGAGTCCGAACGACGAGCGTAGACCGGCGGCTGCGAGGACCGTGCGCTCGGCCAGGGCGACCACGGCCCCCGGCCGCTCTCCGTTCAGGAGCTCGCCGGCCGCGTCCCGCAGGTGATCGGGATCACCGTGGAGGTCGACCTCCCGCACGTCGTCGAGTTCCTCCGCCCGGGGAGGAGGGCCTGCGACCAGGGCCACGATGCGCCCGATGCTCTTCTCCCGCGAGAGCTCACGCAGTGCGGGGCGCACCTCGCCCCGCCAACCCACCAGGAGGAGCGGCTCGGCCATCCCCGACGAGGCTAACCCGCACGGCTGGGGGAGTCCACGCGGCAGGCCCGCTCTCAGTCCGGGACAGGCGCAGGATTCCCTCCGTCGTCCCGAGCCGAGTTGAGCGAGCTCCTGGTGAGCGCCGCGGCCTTTCTCAGACTTCCCAGCTCTTTCCGTCCTCCCCGCCGAAGACCACGCGGTAGAGGTCCGTGCGGCGGTCGTTCCAGTTCTGCACCGTGCCCCGCAGACGGTGGCGGCGAAGCTGTTCGATGTCCACGTCGCGTACGACCAGGGTCTCGATGTTCGGCGTGCACTCGGCGGCAACGCCGTCCCTTGCGAAGGGAACGTCCTGGGGCGTGAAGATGCCCGATTGGGCGTAGTGCACGTCGGCGTTCTCCACGAAGGGCAGGTTGCCGGTGCAGCCGGAGACCACGGCGTAGACGTGGTTCTCGATGCAGCGCGCCTGGGCGCAGGTGCGGATGCGCAGGTAGCCGTCGCGGTCGTTCGTGTTGAAGGGAACGAACAGCATCTGGGCCCCCTTGGCCGCGGCGGCCCGCGCCAGCTCGGGGAACTCGACGTCGTAGCAGATCAGGATGGCGACCTTGCCCCGATCGGTCTCGAACACCTCCAGGTCGTTGCCCGGGGAGACGCCCCACCAGCGCCGCTCGGCCGGGGTGATGTGGAGCTTGTACTGCTGGTCGATGCCTCCGTCGCGGTGGAACAGGTAGGACACGTTGTAGAGCCTCTCGTTCTCCAGCACGAACTGGGATCCCGCGACGATGTTCAGGTTGAACTGGATCGCCATGCGCGTGAAGAACTCGAGGTAGCGCGGGGTGATCTTGGCCAGCTCGCGCGCGGCGTCCTGGGGGCGATCCTCGGGCTTGAGGAAGGAGAGCATCTGGGTCGTGAATAGCTCGGGGAACACGACGAAGTCGGCCTTGTAGTCCGAGGCCGCGTCGATGAAGAAGACGCACTGGGCCTCGAAATCCTCCAGGCTGCTGATCGTGCGCATCAGGTACTGGACGGAGGCCACCCGCACGTTGTGCACGCGCTGGTAGCGGCGCTTGGGGTCGGCGTGATAGTCGAGGTTGGTCCACTCGAGGAACGTGGCGTAGCCGCGGGAGGCCTCGTCCGACGGGAAGTAGTTCGGAATGAGCTGCTTGAGCACGAAACCGTTGGCGGTCTGGGTGGTGAGGACCGGATCGTAGATCTGCCCCTCGATCACCCGCTCCGCATACTCGCGCGCCGTGAGCTCGTCCGCCCACTCGTGGTAGCTGGGGATGCGCCCGCCGACGATGCTGCGCGCCAGGTTGAAGCGCCTCGCGAGCTCCCGGCGTCCTCCGTACAGGCGCCGGGCCAGCTTCAAACCCCGATAGTCGGGGTGCACCATGATCTCGATCCCGTAGAGCGTGTCGCCGCGAGGGTCGTGGTTGCGGATGTAGCCGTTGTCGGCAATCTCCTTCCAGGCGTGCCAATCGGAGTAGTCCTCGAAATCGACGATCAGGCTGGAGGCCGAGGCCACGAGCTCGCCCTCGTACTCGATGGCGAGCTGTCCCGCCGGAAAGACCTCGAGCTGGCTCTCGATCTGGTCGCGGCCCCATGTGGCCATTCCTGGAAAGCAGCTGGCCTGCATCTCCACGAGCGCGTCGAAGTCCTCGATGCGCAGCGGGCGCAGAATGATCTCACGCTCGAAATCCTCGATCCGAATGGGCTTGGCCCGGGCCGGGCGCTTCTTGCTCGCCATGAGTCAAAGGGGGGGAGCGCGCGTCCCGCAGGGGTTGGAGGCTGATGGCCACGCGAAGATCGCAGATGGGGCGTCCGGCGCGTCGGTCGCCGGGCGGATGATATCGCAGGCCGAGGGGGGGTCCTAGTGCGGTGGAGGGAGGGACGAATCGAAGTCGGCACCTTCGAGGCCAACTTTCGCCCGCGGCCGACGGCCTCCATTCCCACCCGGTCGGGGGGGCCGGCCGACTCCGAGGAAGCCTCGCTCCCGGGGGGGGAGCGCGGCGTGGCCGCTCCTGGCCGATACGGCCGGGCCCCGACCGCCAAGGTCGACTACGATACCCAGGATGAAGAGTCCCTTTGTCTCCCGCGTGGGTGGGGTCGTCAGCGCCGACATCGCCGTTCCCGAGCACCGGCGCGAAGTGCGCTTCTATGCCCGCGTCCTCGGCACGGGCGAGACTCCGCTGTGGCGCGAGGACCTGATGAACAACCAGGGCGATGCGGTCATCGGCCTGGGGGAGCGCAAGGGGGAGTACGGCGACCTGCCGCTCCAGTGGATGCCGCACATCCAGGTCGCCGACGTCGGAGCGAGCGTCGAGCGTGCGCTCGCGGCGAAGGGTCGCGAGCTCATGCACGGCAAGGACGACGGGGGGAAGAGCCAGTGGGCGGTGCTGCAGGACCCCCACGGCGCCTCCTTCGGCCTCATCCCCGTCGTTCCGGAGGAGGCCCTGCCCAAGGGGTCGCCCGAGGGTCCGGTGGGGTGCATCGCCTGGCTCGACCTGACGGTCCCTGACGCTGCGACGACCCGGGACTTCTATCGCCAGGTCGTGGGTTGGTCGGTCCAGGACGTCCCCATGGAGGACGCGGGCGAGCGCTACGCCGACTACAACCTGCTCGGTGCAGACGGCCAGCCGGCGGCGGGTGTGTGCCATGCACGCGGCATGAACCGGGGGCTGCCGCCGGTCTGGACGATCTACCTTCCCGTGGGGGACCTGGAGGAGAGCCTGCGTCGCGTCGAGCAGGAAGGGGGCAAGGTGCTGAAGGCGACGCCTGGGAAGGACGGCAAGTGCGCGTACGCTGCCGTGCAGGATCCGCTGGGGGTCTGTCTGGCCTTGGTGCCGGGGTAGGGCCCGCCCGGGGCCTGGGGCAGCGGACCTCGTTCTCGCCAATCGGGGCACATCCCGGTTGCCGACAGGGCTACGAGTCCTGTACCGGAGCCTTGCAGAGAACCGGACCAGGGAATGCTGCGCGGGTGCCGGAGGACCGCAGAATGGGTTCAGGAGGTGCTCAAGGTGCAGGATCCCCGAGAGTCCGGACCCAGTCGCAGGAACGTTCTGCAGTGGGGCATGGGTCTGGCCGGCATGGCCCTCGGGGCCCAGGACGGGGTCCATGATCCCGACCGGGAGTCCAGCGACCCCCTCGATCGGGCGCTCGAGCGCCTGCACGCGTCGGTGTCGAGCAACACGCACTTCCTCTCGAATCACGTTCCCATGGCGGTGGAGGCGCTCGATGCGCTCGGACGCGCAGATGCGATCGAGTCCTGGGTCGATGCGCACCTCGACCCGGTCGAGAGCGAGGGGCCTGCCCGCGAGCCGGTCCAGGAGGAGCAGTGGCCTTCGGCTCTCGGGCATCGAGAGCGTTTCCTGGATTGGCGTGCGTCCTTCGTGACGTGGCTCGAGGAGGCAGACTGGCGCGATGTCTTGCAGCTCTGGACGAAGCGCTTCCTACCCGGACTTGCGGGGGCTGCAACCCACGGCCTGATCCGGACGGCTCATGCGACCCGGGCGCTTGCCCGGCGCGACGTTGCGATTCGACGGGTCGAGCTCGCTACGGCGCTGGCCTACTGGGCGTCTTCCTACGAGAGCTTGCCGTGGAACGGGAAAGTTGCGGCCGAGCGCAGTGTCGACGATGCCCTCGCCAACGTCGTGCTGCGCTTGCCCAGCCGCGAACCGCCGCGGGGAAACCTCGTGAGCGGCTTGCGCGCGCTCGGCGAGACCCCTTCCTTTCTTCCGGTGGCGGGGCTGGTCGACCCCCGGGATCCTGCGGACCTGCTCTCTCAGATCACGGCGGCCTTTGCCGAGGTCTTCTTGCGCAACCCCGAGCGCCGGCTCCACTTCACGCACGCGATCACCGCCCCGAGCGCCTTGCGGCTCCTGGCACCCCACCTGGACGAGGAGACCCTCGTCCAGGGAGCCCGATACGCATGGCAAGCCGCGGCCGGCCTCTACGTGGCGTACCACGATCCGCGCAACGAGCTGCCGTCGTCGACAGCTGCGCCGGATCGAGAGACGTTGATCTCGCGTGCCGTCGAGAACGGAGACGCCCATGCCATCAAGCTGACCGAGGCTTGCCTGCGTGAGGACGCCATCTCCCGGGATCCGCGACGCCTCCAGGCAGCCCTGGACGGGGCCCAGGCCCTCTAGGCGGCGAACCGGTTGCGATCCGCGGGAGCCCTGCCGTGAAGGGGCGCCCTGCACCGGCTCAGTGGACCGGCGGCGCGTAGCTCGTGAGCTTGATGCCTTCGACCGCGGCCAGGTATTCGTCCATCTTGGGGGTGCGGCCCAGGATCGTGGAGAGGACCACGATCGGGGTCGAGGCCAGGAGGGACTCGCCCTTCTTCTCGTCGCTGTCGGCGACGACGCGGCCCTGGAACAGACGCGTGGACGTGGCCATGACGGTGTCGCCCTTCTCCGCCTTCTCCTGGTTGCCCATGCACAGGTTGCAGCCGGGGCGCTCGAGGTAGAGCATGTTCTCGTAGGCGGTGCGCGGCGTGCTCTTGGGGGCGCTGTCGTCGAATTCGAAGCCGGAGTAGCGCTGCAGGATGGCCCAGTCGCCCTCCTCCTTGAGCTCGTCGACGATGTTGTAGGTCGGGGGAGCCACGACGAGGGGAGCCTTGAAAGAGACCGAGCCCTGCTGCTGTTCGATGTTCTTCAGCATTTGAGCCAGGATCTTCATGTCGCCCTTGTGGACCATGCAGGATCCGACGAAGCCCAGGTCGACCTTCTTCTTGCCCTCGTAGTAGGAGATGGGCCGGATCGTGTCGTGGGTGTAACGCTTGGAGACGTCTTCGTTGTGGACGTCGGGGTCGGCGATCATGGGCTCGGCGATGGCGTCCAGGTCGACCACGAACTCGGCGGAGTAGCGGGCGCCGGGATCAGGTGCCAGGGCGGGCCGCTCGCCCGAAGCGATCCCCGCGATGCGGGCTTCGGCCTTCTCGATCAGGCCCCGCAGGACTCCGTTCTCGTTGTCCATGCCCTTGTCGACCATCATCTGGATGCGCTTCTTCGCGATCTCGAGGGACTCGATCAAGGTCTCGGGCTGGGAGATGCAGATCGAGGCCTTGGCCTTCATCTCGGCCGTCCAGTCCGTGAACGTGAAGGCCTGGTCGGACAAGAGGGTGCCGATGTGCACCTCGATCACCTTGCCCTGGAAGACGTTCTCGCCGAACTTCTTGAGCATCTGGGCCTGGGTGGCGTGGACGACGTCACGGAAGTCCATGTGGTCCTTGAGGGTGCCCTTGAAGGTCACCTTGACGGATGCGGGGATCGGCATCGTGGCTTCGCCGGTGGCCAGGGCCAGGGCGACGGTGCCCGAGTCCGCACCGAAGGCGACGCCCTTGGACATGCGCGTGTGCGAATCGCCCCCGATGATGACCGCCCAGTCGTCCACGGTGAGGTCGTTGAGGACCTTGTGGATGACGTCGGTCATGGGGGGATAGACCCCCTTGGGATCGCGCCCGGTGATGAGGCCGAACCGGTTCATGAAGCTCATCAGCTTCGGGATGTTGCGCTGCGCCTTGGAGTCCCAGACCGACGCCGTGTGGCAGCCCGACTGGTAGGAGCCGTCCACGGTGGGCGAGAGGACCGTGGCCGCCATCATCTCCAGCTCCTGGGCGGTCATCAGCCCGGTCGTGTCCTGGGATCCGACGATGTTGGCCTTCACGCGCACGTCCGAACCAGCGTAGAGCACCTTGCCCGGCTCGACCCCCACGGCGTTGCGATTGAAGATCTTCTCGACCGCGGTGAGGCCTTGTCCCTCGTGGGTGACCTCCTTCGAGGGCGCGTAGACCTTGGGCATCTCCACGCCGAGGATGGCGGCGGCGGTGGTCTGGAGCTTCTTGCCGAAGACCACGGCGTAGGAGCCCTCGGCGCGGATGAACTCGAGCTTCTGGGGGGTCAGCGCCGAGGCGATGCGCTCCACGGTCTCCGCCTTGCCGTGGCGGAGATAGGAGAGCAGCCAGGGCATCAGGCGCGGCAGGTAGCCCCACT
>JAUIEE010000159.1 GCA_030428965.1 bacterium
CCGGGAGGCCAGGGCGCGGGGCATGGGCATCCTGATCAAGCCTCACCTGGGCTACTGGGGCAGCTTTGCGTGGCGCGGGGAGATCGAGTTCGAAGCGGAGGCGGATCGCCGCCGCTTCTTCCGTGAATACGGCGACTGGATCGTCGCCATGGCCGAAGCATCCCGCGGGGCCGACGCCTTCGCCGTCGGGACGGAGCTGGATCGGCTCGTCGCGCACGAGTCCGAGTGGCGCGACCTGATCCAACGCTGTCGCGCGGTCACCGGGGCGCGCCTGACCTACGCGGCCAACTGGACCGACTTCCAGCGCGTGCCCTTCTGGGACGCGCTCGATGCGATCGGCGTCCAGGCCTACTTTCCCCTGAGCGAGGAGCGAAGTCCGTCCGTCGCCGATCTGCGCGAGGGCTGGAAGCCCGTGCTCGGGGAGCTACGCAGCGTGCACGAGCGGGTCGGAATCCCCGTCGTCTTCACCGAGCTGGGCTACAACCTGTCCGTGGCCGCCGCCCGGGAGCCCTGGGCCCACGCCGTCTCCCGGGGTGACGAACGGAGGGAGGGGCTCGCCCTCCAGAAGCTCTGCTACGAAACGGCGCTGGACGTGCTCGCGCGGGAGAAGGAGTGGCTGCGGGGCGCCTTCCTCTGGAAGTGGTTCGTCGGCGAGCCCGGACGCGGCGACGGCAACTTCCTGGTGGACACTCCCCAGGTGCGGGAGGTCCTGCAGCGCCTTTGGCGGGCTCGCTGAGAGCCTAGAAGCTGCCGTCGACGGCTTCCGGTTGGGCACCGGGGCGGTCGGCGTCGTGCCTGCGGCTGGCCGCCGAGCGCTCTTCGCCGCAGCGTTTGCAGACGTCGACGTGCACGACCTGTTCCTCGGGGAAGGAGACCACGAGGATGTTGCCGTCCTTGGTCGTGTTCCAGGTCGTTCGAGGAGAGCGAGTCTCCGGCCACCAGGTGTGGCCGAACAGGCGGCAAAAGAAGTTCATGCTGGAGGTCCTAGGGGGCCCGGAGGGCTGGTTCTATTGCCTGGCCGCCCCCTGGGCAAGGCCCAGGACCAGAAGCCGCCCGGAATAGCCGCAGGCCACCAGCTCCTCGCCCGGGGAGGAGGCGTCCAGCTCCCCGTGGGTCAGGTGGTGGAGGCCGGCCGTGTCCTCGAAGACGGTCTCGGCCTGCCAACCGTCCGGGCCCTGGCGCAGCACCGAGACGCGCTGGCCGTAGCCGGCCGTGGCGGCTTCGAGGCCCGGGCTGGCCGGGTCCAGGTCGGCCAGCACGGCCCCACGCAGCTTGTCCGCCTCTCGGTGAATGACCTGGGGTCCGTCCTCGCTCCAGAGCTCGAGACCTCCGTCGTCCCGCGCGGCCAGGAGCAAGCCGCCGGCAGCATCCAGCCGAGCGTAGCCCTGATCGCAGGTCGAGAGCTCCTTCAGGCTCCAGCCGGATCCCTGCCACGTCAGGTGGGTCAGGCGCCCATCCGCCTGGGCCAGCGCCGCTCCTCCGCGGAAGGCTACGGCGGACTTGAGGGGTCCGGAGAGGGTTGCCACCCGCTGACGCTTCCAGTTGCGGCCCTTGCCGGACACGACCTGGAGCGCGTGGCTGAAACCCGAGAAGAGCGCTTCGTTGCCCGAATGGAAAGGGTCGAGCTCGGCGACGCAGCCGCCGTGCACCAAGCCAGTGTCCATGAGGATCGGTTGCAGCGGCCAGCTGCCGCGTCCCCGGGGGAGGAAGACGTAGGCCATGCCGGGACCGCCCGAATCCTCGTCGCCTTCGCGCATGCCGAACACGAGCAGCTCGTTGCCGGGATGGCCGGGATCGAGGTCTCCGATCACGCACCCGATCGCCTCTCCCGGCAACTGGCCGACCTTCCAGGACGTCCAGGCAGTCCCGTCCCGCGCCGCCACGAACACCTCGCCCGTCGCGCACACCGCGGCGATCTCGGGGCCGCTCGCCGAAGGGTCGAGCTCTCCGACCGAGCAGCCCCCCAGCTTGCCCGAGGCCTGCAGGACGACCTCGACCTTCCAGCGCTCGTTGGCGGCGACTTCGTGCATCGACTTCGTGCAGGCCACGGCGATCAGCGCGAGTCCGAAGAGCCAGAACCTCATGGGGTTCTCCTCTCGCTCTGGGGCGGGAAGATGCGGTCCTTCCCGTCGAAGGGAGGTGCGAAGATGGAGAGTGCCGTCATCGGTGTCTGGGGGTGCAAGGCATGCAGGGTTCCCACCGGAACGTGAACCAGGGAGCCCGGCCCGAGGTCGATCCAGGTTTCCCCGAGCAGCATTCGGCCGTGGCCCTCGAGCACGTAAACCGTTTCCGCGTGTTTTTCGTGCAGGTGGGCGGCCAGCCGGCCCCGTGCGCTGGCCCGGTGGAAGCTCTGCTCGGCCGTGGCGAACAAGAGCTCGGAGCTGAACTCGCCCGGGGAAGGGGCCGGATCGACCCAGAGGTGGGTCGGCGTGTCCGGCACGGAGCCCTGGCAGGCTCCGAGGATGATCACGAGCAAGGCCTGGATTCTGGAAGGGATGCCCATGGCCGGCATCATCCGGCAACGGTGACGCGGCTGTCCACCTCCGTCACGGGCTGCGGCTCGTCCGCTCGGCGTCGGGTTGGGAGCGGGTCCCTGCGCCTCGCTGGCGTTCCTAGGGGTCGAGGGTCACGCCGAGGGTACCGAAGGCTCCGTGTCCGATGGTCTCGCCGGGCAGGCCCCAGTAGAGGTAGCCGGCACCCAGCTCGAGGCCGAGGTGCTCTCCGAAGCCGATGCCTGCATCCAGGCGGATCTCCGCCGCGGTTCCCGCGGAGTCCTCGAGCTGCCCGTCGAAGCGAACTTCGGCCCAACCTGCTCCCAGGCCCAGGGTCAGGAAGCGTCGCAGGAGGCAGGAGTCCTCTTCGAAGAGCCACCGGGCTTCCAGGAAGGCAGCCCGCGTGTGGACGTCCTCGCGCGTGGTCTCTTCGTGACTGTCGGAGCCCAGCAGGAAGACGCCGACCCCCAGGTGCTCTTCCTGCCAGCCGCCTTCGAAGGTCCAGCCGTCCGCGGGCGCCGGTTCGCCTTCCAGCTCGAAGCCGCCGTCGAACTCGCCGGGGTCCTCGTCGGCCCAAAGCCACAGACGCGGTACGTAGCCGGCCGAGGCGTAGGGGCCGCTGCGATTCGGTCCGTCGGGCAAGGTACGAGCCTGGGGGGCGAGCCCGAGGGGACCCTCGTGCTCAGCCCAAGCCGAGGCCGAGATCGAGGCTCTTCTGTGGCCCAGAGGGGCACAGGCGAACAGGCAAGCGAGAACAGCGGCGCAAGGGCCCTGGCGAAGGGACGGCGGCATGGGGAATCCTCCTGGTGGGAGATCCAGGCAACTTTCATGCCGCGCCGGGGCTCGACCTGGGTGGCTCGGAGAGGTAGGACTGTGGGGCATGCTGATCCTTTTTCAGGACGCTACGAACTCGTCGAAGGACACCGCCTTTCCCCTGGCCGAATGGCTCTTGCCGCTGGTGGTGTTCCTGCTGGTGGTCGGACTGCTGGCCTCGGTCCAACGCTACCTGCAGCGGACCGAGCTCGGCGGTCGCTCCCACCGTCTGCGCAATCAGCTGATCCTCCTGGGCCTGACCCTGTTCGGGGCCTTCGTCGTCTTCCTGGTTCTGCCCCTGGACACGACGACCCGAGGACAGCTCCTGGGCTTCCTCGGCATTGTCTTGAGTGCCTCCCTGGCCCTTTCCTCGACGACCTTCCTCGGCAACGCCATGGCCGGCCTGATGCTCCGGGCCGTGCGCAACTTCCGGGTGGGGGACTTCCTGCAGACGGGGGATGTCTTCGGCCGCATCACCGAGCTGGGTCTCTTTCACATGGAGATCCAGACCGAGGATCGGGACCTGGTGACCTTGCCGCACATGCTGCTCGTGACCCAGTCGGTCAAGGTGCTGCGGGATTCGGGCACCGTCGTCTCCGCCACCGTATCCCTAGGCTACGACGTGTCTCGGCGCGAGATCGAACGAAACCTGATCGCGGCAGCGGAGAAGACCGGACTGAAAGAGCCCTTCGTGCAGATCCTGGAGCTGGGGGACTACTCGGTCACCTACCGGATCGCCGGCCTGCTGGTCGAGGTGAAGAAGGTGCTCAGCTGCCGCTCTCAGCTGCGCGGCGAGATGATCGATGCTCTGCACGGAGCCGGGATCGAGATCGTTTCCCCGACCTTCATGAACCAGCGCGTCTTCCCGGAGCAGCGACGCTTCCTGTCGAGGCCCGTGCTCACGACGGAGACGGAAATGCCGCGTAGCTCGCCCGAGAGCATGTTCTTCGACAAGGCCGAGGAGGCGGAGTCGATCGAGAACCTGCGCGAGCGCCTCAAAGGGATCAACGAGGAGTGCGCCGTCCTCAAGAAGGAGGTCAAGGAGGCCCCGGACGATCAAAAGGCGACCAAGCGCACGGCCCTCGATCGCCTCGAAGTGCGCGCCGAATGGCTGGGGCGCTTGATCCAGAGGCGGTTGGAAGAGGCCTCGGAGAGCTAGGGCCTGCCTACGCGTCCGGCGTGTCGATCGCCTTCTTGAACAGGGAGCCGAGGTTCGTGCCGAGGGACCCCGAGGGCGTCTCGTTGAGGAGCTGGTTCATTTCTTCCTCGTCGATGGCCTCGTCCGATCCGAGCAGGGCCCCGCGCGGGTCCAGTCGTGAGAGGGAGATGCGTCGCGCGGAGGAATCCAGCTCGAGGATCCGAACCGGGACCTCTTCACCGACGGCGACCGCATCGCGCACGTTGAAGATGCGGCCCGGGCCGATCTGGGAAACGTGGACCAGTCCGTCGATGCCGGGCATGAGCTCGACGAAGGCGCCGTAGTTGGCCAGTCGAACCACCTTGCCCTGGACGACCTGGTCGACCTGCAGACGCTCCTCGACCTCGTCCCAGGGATCCGCTTCGAGTTGCTTCATGCCCAGGCCGATGCGCCGGCCGCCTTCTTCGATCTTCAGGATCTGAACCTCGACCTCCTGGCCGATCTTCAGGACCTCCTCGGGGCGCTCGACCCGCTTGTGGGCGATGTTCGAGACGTGCAGCAGGCCTTCGATGCCGGGAGTGATCTCCACGAAGGCGCCAAAGGACTCCAGGCGGCGGACCTTGCCGCGCACGACCCCGCCTTCGACGAGCTCCTGGGCCGCCTCGCGGTGCTTCTGCTCGCGCTCTTCCTCGAGCACGGCCCTGCGCGAGACGACGACGCGCCTCTTGGCGCGATCGATCTCCAGGACCTGGCAAACGAGGGTCTGTCCCGCGTAGCTGGCCGTGTCCTCCACGCGCTTGACGTCGATCTGGGACGAGGGGAGGAAGGCCGAGATGCCGTCCACCTTGAGCTCGAGGCCCCCCTTGTTCAGCCCGATGACCTTGCCCTTGACCAGGGACCCGATCTCCATGTCGTCCCAGGCCGCCAGCTTGCGCGCTTCCTGGGTCGAGAACAGCCACAGCCCTTCTTCCTTCCCCCGCAGAGCCACGCGCAGCTTGGTGCCGGTCTCGGGCAGCTCGCCGAACTCCTTGCGGGCGACCACCCCCTGGACCCGTGGACCCAGCTCGAGGAAGACGTCGTCCCCGCTCGTCCCCGCGACGATGCCTTCGTAGATGCCCTTGGCATCGGGCGAAGGAGAGCTCTCGACCCCCGACAGGGCACTCTCGAGTTCCCGCCTGAGATCGTCGAATTTGGAGGTCGGTTGGGGAGTCATGCCGGGCTGTCGTCGCGTCTCGCTCGAGGGGGCTGGGGCAATCGGTGAGTCTGGTCGGTCCCCAGGGGGCCGGAACCTGCCCCACGGGGCCCCTATTCAATCCCCGTGGGCGAGTCTGCGCAACAGACCCCTGCTGCGCCGCTCGAGCCACAGGGTCTGGACGATTCCCCCGAAGGTGAGCGCCATGAGCGCCGTGTAGATGCCGGTCAGGGAGACGAACAGGACCCCCGCCAGGAGTCCGAGGCTGGCGAGGATCATGTAAAGGATCGTCGCCTCGGTCACCGCACGGGTAGCTCGGCCGTGCACCAGGGCGCCGGTCGTGAAGCTCTGCAGGGCTTGAGTCGCGGGCATCAGGAGTCCCGCCCAGAGGGCAACGGTCGAGACCTCCAGGAGCTCGGGTGACAGTCCGGAGACCGTACCGAACCAGAAGCGCCCCAGGGGGGTCCAGGCCAAGAGCACCAGGGCCACCGACGTGCCCGTTGCCAACCGGCGCGTGAAGCGACGCAGGGGCTGGACGGCGCCGGGCTCGTCCAGGAGGGTCACCACCACTTCGTTGGTGGCGAATCCGGCGCTGCGCGCCAGGAAAACGAGTCCGTGGACGGCGGGCCAGGCAGCGAGGGAGACGAGGGGGTTGGGCATCCTCCCCATGGCCGCGGCCGCGATCGGCTGCATGACCAGGGTGATCAAGGGGGTCACGGCCAGAGGGAGGTAGAAGCGCAGGAAGGCGCCTCGGTCGAGGGGGGGCACGCCGGGACGTGCCTCGCCCAGTTCGCGCACGATGGGGCGCACGAGGAGACCCGCGAGCACGGCTTCGGCCACGACTCCGCCTACCACGGCACTGGCTCCTACGACGATTCCGGGCAGCTCTCCGTGGGCCAGGCCGAGGGCGAAGAGCAACACGCCGGCCACGAGGCGCACCAGGGTGCCGAGGACCACGGCGCGGGACCGCTCGAAGCGGATGAGCACGCCCTGCTGGAAGCGACGGTAGGCGATGGCCGCGGTCCAGGGCGTCATGATGCGCAGGCCGATGCGAGCCGGCTCGACGATCACTTCCGGGGCACTCATCCAGGCGGCGACGCGGTCGAACAGCGGCGTGAAAGCCACCGCCACGTGGACCAGGGTCAACAGGAGCGAGGAAGCAACCATGAAACGGTGCAGCTTCCAGTAGGAGGCGCGGTCGCGGGAGAGCGCGGTCGACGCCGAGAGCAGCATGATGATCGGCGCTTCGATCAGGAGGGAGACCGGGAAGACGATCGCGCCGTAGGCCGCCAGGTGCACCTCCGGATCGGCCATGCGGGCCACGAAGATCGTGAACAGCGGCAGCTCCGCCCCCATGAGGAGCCAGCTCGCGGCGAGGGGCCACCACAGGCGCAGGATGCGCTTCGTTTCGAGTTGGGGCGGCGGGGACAAGCCCGACATCCTGCCAGGGGGGAGGGTGGAAACGAAGGGAGGACAAGGGCACGCCCGGAGGTAATCTCCACAACCATGTGGCCCGGCTGGATCTATGCGTGCCTGCGCCCGCCGCTGTTTCTGTTCCTCCTCGCGGGGACCGGATGGTTGCTTGCGCGGCGCAGGAAACGGGCGGGACGGTGGCTCGTCGCCTTCTCCCTGGGGGCCCTCGTGCTGCTGTCCATGCCCCTCGTCTCCGCGTCCCTTCTGAGGAGCCTGGAGGAGGGACCCGCGGTTGGCCCGGGAGAGGTCGATCCCACGGTGCAGGCCATCGTGTGCCTGGGGGGGGATGCCCAGTGGCGGGCGCCCGAGTATCCGGGAGGGGCGAGCGTGGGTGCCTTGACCCTCGAGCGCCTGCGCTATGCGGCGGAACTTCAGCGCCGCACCCAGCTGCCCTTGCTCGTGACCGGTGGACGCTTTCGACCCGAACAACCTCCCCTGGGCGAGCTGATGGCCGCGGTCTTGACGCGCGAGCTCGGCGTCGAGGTCGCCTGGGTCGAAGGGCGCTCCAGGAACACCCAGGAGAACGCGGCGCTATCGGCCCAGATCCTGGCACCGAAAGGGATCGGACGCATTCTCCTCGTGACCCACGCGTGGCACATGCGCCGGGCGCGTCGCTGCTTCGAGAGCGTCGGCCTGGAGGTCGTCGTGGCTCCCACGGGGTTCACGCGCCGGCCGCGGGCCGCGGACCTTTGGCCGACGTCCAAGGGGCTGCGGGAGAGCTCCCTGGCCTTTCACGAGTGGGTGGGAGCGTTCTGGTATCGGCTGCGCTACCGATAGCGGACCGATTTTCGCTCGCTGCCGCTCTGGCGGGGTAGTTTTGTCTAGTCGCCGCCGGAGCGTCGATCCGGCAAAGATTTCTACCCAAGCAGCCAGGAGAGTCATGAGCACCGCCGACGAGTCCCCCCAGATCGGGATCGAAGAAAACGACCGCACGGGCCAGTGGCGCAGGATGAGCGTCATCAGTCGTGCCGAGCTGGGAACCCTCGTGACCGAGGTCGTCTCCAGCTCCCTGGCGAAGCACCTGCGCGGGCGAGATGCGCAGATGCGCTCCTCCCTGGGGCATCACATGCATCGCGAGATCTTCGCGGGGATCCGCAGCACGGCGCGGGTCGTTCGGGCCCTCAAGCGCAGCGAGTTCATGAAGGAGCTCGAGAGTTCACGCGACCTGATCCTGCTGCGCAGGCAGCGCGCGCGTGAGGAGCTCGGTCACTGGACACGCCTGGCGGAGATCTTCCGCGATTCGGTCTCGAACCAGCGCGAGGAGCTCGAGAAGGGCAGTCTCGAGCGCGGCCAGGTTCGCGAGGAGTCCCTGCAGAAGAACATCCGAGATCTGTTCGCCTCGGCCCGCCAGGGCAGCATCGATCTGGTCGAGCTGCACGGGAAGATCGAGCAGCTCACGATCGAGGCGACCCGCAACGAACGGGAGCGCACCAGCGAGGAGCGCGCGGCCGAACATCGGCTCGAGGTCGATCTCTTCCGCCGCCGTATCACGAAGCTCTCGAGCTACCTGGGCAAGGTGGAGCACGCCATCCACGAGCTCGACGAATTGCCCGAGTCCGAGGGGATCGAAGCGATCCGCAACATCGTCGGGACCGTGGAGGAAGGGGAAGACCTACAGGTCGAGGTCAAGAGCCAGATGATGGAAGCGGTCTATCGATCCAATCAGGAGCTGCGCGAGGCCATGCAGGTGGGACACGCCCGCGCGGCCTGAGGGCGATCGATCAGGTCGCGAGCCACAGGGAGACGGCGGCAACCGGCAGCCAGACCGGCGCCCATCCCCACGCCCAACGGCCTTCGAGCTTGAGGTAGCGCGCGCGCCTCCCGAGGGAGCGCGCCAGGACCCAGGCTCCGCCGCCGAAGGCCAGCAGCCAGGGCACCGGGCCCCAGGCTCCGAAGACGACCCGAGCGATGAGTCCGACGATCCCGGTCGTCAGGGCTCCGCGCAAGAGGGCCATCGCGAGCTGGGGCAGGAAGCGCAGGCGCCTTTCGGGCAGCGCGCGGTAGGCCAGGACGGCGACCAGGAGCCAGCCGATTCCTCCCGCGAGGAAGCTGCCCAGGAACCAGCGCCCGGAAGGACCGGGAGCAACCCACGCCGCCAGGCCTGCCCACGAGATGAGCGCGACCCCGGTGGCTAGAAGGGCGAAGGCCAGCTGGTAGGAGGGACGGTCCACCGGATCGCAGGCACAGGCGATGCCCCGCGGCCTGGGGAGAGAGATCGCCCGCCGGTTGTAGGACACGAGCCGGTAGGCTTCGCGGGTCAAGGAGCGCAGGACCGGCAGGGACAGGACGTCCGCAAGCGGGCGGGCCCAGCCGTCCCGCAGTAGCCAGAGAATTCCATCGGACCCCTGGCGCAGCTCTTCGGGGCCGAGGACGACGATCTCGTTCCGGATACCAGCGGCCCACAGGCGGTCGGCGTCTTCTCCCTCGAAGTCCTGGAAGGGTCGGCGTCCCTGCTCCTCCAGCAGGCCTGCGCGGACCAGGAGATCCGTCGTGCCCACGCAGAAGGGGCAGTCTCCGTCGTAGGCGACGATCTTGGGCGTGGGGGAGCTCACGGAAGGGGGAGGGGGCCGGGGAGCTGGTCTCCTAGTCCGGGTCGCCTACCCTAACAAGTCCACCCGCCGGCCGGCCTTGGCCGTGGAACGAGCGCCCCGCGGGGAGGCGTCAGGAAGGAATCGATCGACGGGGGAGGGGTCTCCCGTCCCGCCCCCATCGGCTTCGCCAGCGGTCTGAAAGCCGTTGATCGAACCCCGGCCGCGGAGGCAGGGGCTCGAAAAAAGTTCGCGTCCCCGGACGCCAATCCGAATCAACTCGGGCTCCTGCGCTCGCCGAAGAAAAGAGCTGCACTCCGCCCCGGAGCGGCCCCCAACAGCGGCGTAGTCCCATGAGCCTACAGGGAGACCTGACCACCCTCGAACTGGGGGACCTGTTCCAGAACCTCGAGACCCACCAGCGCACGGGCATCCTCGAGCTGGAGGGGTCGCGCGGCAAACGGCAGCTCTACTTCCGAGAAGGCAGGCTCTCCCTCTTCGCCGACGGAAAGCGCCCCAGCCTGATGGAAGTCCTGGTTTCCTCGGGCACGGTCCGGGCCGAGGACCTGGAAGCGGCCAAGAAGAAGCGTCGCCGCTCGCGCAAGTCCTTGGGCGAGGTGCTGATCGAGGAAGGGGCCATCGAAGAGTCCCAGCTGCTCGGGATCGCGACCGCGCGCCTGATGGACGAGGTCTGCGAGCTGATCGCTTCGGAGAAGGGCAGCTTCCGCTTCACCAAGGGCAAGATTCCGCGCGGGATGTTCGATCCGGAGGAGCGGCGCTTGAAGCTGTCCTTTCCGGCGGGGCCTCTGTTGCTGGAGGCCGCTCGGCGGGAAGATCACTGGAGGCTCATACGGGAGCAAGTGCCCTCGGACGCGGCCCACTACGTCCTCGACCGCGCGGCCTCACCGCGGTCCGGGGCGGAGCCCGATCCCCTCCGGGAAGCCGTGCTCGAGCGCATCGACGGAACGCTCAGCGTCTCCGAGGTCATGGCGCCTTTCCCTCACTGCCGCTTCGAAGCCTACCAGAGGCTGGCCTACCTCGTGGAGACGCGGGTCCTGCGATTGGCGACCCCCGACGACATGGTGCAGTTGGCCAAGGACCTCCTGCCCGGCGATCCCGAGCGTGCCTGGCAGGTCATCGAGCGC
>JAUIEE010000160.1 GCA_030428965.1 bacterium
CAGGGACTGTTTCTGTGGGAAGAGATAGAGAAGGATTTAAAAGTCTTCTTCTTCATCTAGAGCTCTCGATTTGTGGAAAGGGGATCAGTGCTGCGGTTCTAAGAAGCTGCCGAGACAGGAGATACGTGGCTCGCTGACCGTGGGGATACGCGCGTCGACAACGTGCACAACCCGGTAGTCAGGGGGCGAAGCTCCACAGCCGTGCACAGGCCGGTCGGTGTGCGAGGATCGGAGCTGTGGAGTGCTGGGAAGAAGCTGCGGTTCTCCCCAAGCTCTTCAGGTCGAACCCGACAGGCTTCCCCCGACCCGAACGCCCCTTGGGGGCAGGTGTGTGGAGAGCTGTGGAGGATCGTCGGATGCAAGCGTGGCTCCTTGCTCGAGCCGGACTCGGGTCAGGGGAGAAAACCGACGCCAGAAGGCTCTCAGAGGGCTTCCAATGGCCGTTCTCCCGAAGCGCGCATCTTACTCCAAGGCCCCCTCGAAGTACACCGAGGGAGGGCCAGGGGACGGCTCGAAACCAGGCCCCGCCAGGGGCAGCTGGACGCGTGGCTACGGCTCACCGCCACAGGAGCGGGAAGGGGGCTCCGGGGGGTCGGCCGCCTAGGTGGGGGAGCCGCTCTTGATCTCGGCCGTGAGGCTGGTCAGGAGCTCCTGGCAGTCGGGGTCCTCGGCCGCGAGACGCTTCATCTTCTGGACGGCGTACAGCACCGTGGAGTGGTCACGGCCCCCGAAGTACCCGCCGATCTCCTCGAGGGACATGCGGGTGATGGTCCGGGCCAGGTACATGCCGACCTGGCGCGGGAAGGCGATGGCGTTGGTGCGCTTCTTGGACTGGAGGTCGGAGAGCTTCACGCCGAAGTGATCGGTGACGACCTTCAGGATGTCCTCGATGGACGGCAGTCCCTTCGTCTGGTGGAAGACGTCGCGCAGGCACTGGCGTACGAGGTCGCAGGTGACCGCGACCCCGGTCAGGGCGGCGTAGCCGAGGACCTTGTTGACCGCGCCCTCGAGCTCGCGAATGTTCGAGTCGATGCGCTCGGCCAAGAGCTCGGCCACCTCGTCGGGGATCTCTCGGCCCCGCTCGCGGCTCTTGCGCTTGAGGATCGCCATGCGCGTCTCGTAGCAGGGCGTCTCGATTTCGGTCACGAGGCCCCACTTGAAGCGCGAGACCAGTCGTTCCTGCAGGGTGGGGATCTCGACCGGCGGACTGTCGGAGGACAGCACGATCTGGCGGCCGGCGTTGTAGAGCGTATTGAAGGTGTGGAAGAACTCCTCCTGGGTTCGCTCTTTGTTCGCCAGGACGTGGATGTCGTCGACGACCAGGAGATCGACGTTGCGGTACTTGTTGCGGAACGTCTCGAGGTCCCCGTTCTCCAGCGAGCTGATGAAGTGGTTGACGAAAGTCTCGCAGGAGAGATAGAGGATGCGAGCCCGGGGCGTGCGCTGGAGGATCGAGTGGCACAGGCTCTGCAACAGGTGAGTCTTGCCCAGTCCCACGCTGCCGTGCAGGAAGAGCGGGTTGTAGATGCGGCCAGGGGACTCGGAGACACCGACGCAGGCCGCGTGGGCGAAGCGGTTGCAGGGGCCGACGACGAAGTTGTCGAACAGGTAGCTCTTGTTGAGCGTGACGTCGCTCGACTCCAGCAAGCCGTAGCAGTCCCCCGTGTCCGCGAGGGGCAGCGTGGACGGAGGAGGCTGGGGCGTGAGCTCCTCGATGGGCTCCTCTTCCGAGGTCGAGCTCGGATCACCGGGAGCGACCCGGGGAGGGGGGGCCGCGGCGGCCTTCTCCGGATCGACCTCGAACTCGATCGTGCGCGGCGAGCCGAATACGGCCTGGGCGGCGCGCTCGAGGGGCTTGAGGTAATAACGGTTCAACCAGTCGAGGGTGAAGGCGTTGTGGACCGCGATGCGCAGGGTGCCCAGGTCGGCGTGGACGAGGGTCGTGCGACGAAACCAAGTCTCGAACTGTTCACGGCGGATCTCCGACTGAAGGGCTTCCTGCAAGCGACTCCAGACGTGAGACAGCTCTTCGGGATCGGGGCTCGAAGCCGCAGCTCCGCCCATCACGTCCGATATGGCCATGGTTTGTGTTGTTCGGTTGGTTCCGTTGGCGCGCGGTCAAAACAGCCGACACTTCGAGCCCCGAGTGAGCCAAAGGCCGGCCGACAATCGATGACCTCGCGTCGTGAACGAGGTCGGGCGCGCCATGTGGTGGAGCGCCCTTGTGCACACTTCAAAGGCGCGCTCACCTCCCCCTAGCGCGGCCGCATTTAAGGGCGAGACCAAGCGCACGTCAACGGCCGAATAAGCAATCTCCTGATCGCACGCGCCCAACTCTCCAACGACACTTCAGGTTGCGTGCGAGTGCGCGAAGACTTTCTTGAGAATCGCGATCACACGGTTGCAATCCTCGCGCGACGTGTCCCTCCCGAGTGAGAAGCGCAACGCGGCGCGCGCGCGCTTCTCGTCGAAACCCATCGCGAGCAACACATGGGAGGCCTCGAGCGAACCGCTGGCACAGGCGGAACCCGCACTCAGCTCGAGACCTTCGAGATCGAGACGTGTGAGCAGGACTTTTCCGTCGTGATCCGGGAAAGCTACCGCCAACGTGTTCGGAAGACGGGGGCCCCTATCAAACGCGGGGCCAATCAAGCGCGCTGCGGGGAATCCCTGTTCGATCTCTCGCCACAGCCAGCGTGCCAGCGACGCGGTTTCTTCCCGAAAAGCCTCGCATTCGGCCACAGCGAGCTCGAGAGCGAGGGCGGTCGCCGCAATGCCGGGTACGTTCTCGGTACCGGGACGTAAGTCTTTTTCCTGACCACCCCCGAAGAACAACGGCGCGATCTGGACCCCTTGGCGCTTCCAGAGAATGCCGACACCGGGCGGCGCACCGATCTTGTGGCCCGAGAACGAAGCGAGATCGACGCCCCAACGGGAGAGTTCGACGGGGACACGACCCAGGGCCTGGACCGCGTCCGTATGAAACGGAACGCGTCCCGCGATCACCTCGGCGAAGCGTTCCAACTGGGGCAAAGTGCCCACTTCGTTGTTGGCTGCCTGGATCGAAACCAGGCTCGGAGCAACGTGCTCCAAGGTCGATCTCAGCTCTTCGGGATCGGCCTGGCCGTCGGCGTCGATGCCGAGCACGTGGAGTCGGGCCCCTTCCCGGGCCAGGGCGCGGGCGGCGGCGAGCACCGAGGAATGCTCGGCCGCCGTCGTCACGAGGCCACGGCCCTCACCCGCGGTTCGAAGGGTGCCGAACAGGGCGAGGTTGTTCGCCTCGGTGGCGCCCGAGGTGAACGTGATCTCGTCCTCGTGCACCTTCAGAGCCGCCGCCACCCGTTCGCGGGCCTCGTCGATACGTTGGCGCGCCCTGCGACCCCGGCCATGCAGGCTCGAGGGGTTGCCCCCCTCTTCAGCGACCTCCAGCCAGAGCTCGCGGCAGGCGGGCCTCAGCTTCCCGGCCGTGGCGTTGTGATCCAGGTAGATGCGCTTCACGACGGGCGGCTTGCGAGGACCGAGCGATACAGGTCCTCGTACTGGCTGACGACCTGTTCCCGGGCGAAGCGTTCCACGGCGTGCTTGCGCGCCGCCTGACCGAAGCGCCGGATCGCGGCCGGGTCGAACAAGAGTTCCGCCAGGCGCTCGGCGTAGCCGGGCAGATCGTCGGCCTCCGCCAGCAAGCCGGTCTCGCCGTGGGTGATGACCTCGGGGATTCCACCTACCCGCGTCGCAACGACCGGGGTGCCGCAGGCCATCGCCTCGAGGGCGGAGAGGCCGAAGGACTCCTCGGAGCTGGTCAGGGCGAACACGTCCGCCGAGGCGATCAGCTGAGGCAGGACGTCGCGCATGCCCAGGAAGTGCACCTGCTCCTCCAGGTGCAGCTCGGCCACCTGGCGACGGCACTCGGCCTCGTCGGGCCCGTCCCCGATCAGGGTGAGGCGGGCGGGCCGTCCCCGCAGGGCCTGATGGAAGGCGCGCACCAACCAGGGAACCCGCTTGACGGGGCGGAAGTTGGAGACGTGAACGACGTGGGGAAGGTCGGAGTCGTCCTTTTGTCCCGCACTTGGATGGAAGAAGTCGGTGTCGACGAAGTTGGGAAGCACTTCGATCTCGCACCCCGAGCCCGTCTCGGGACAGAAGTGCCTGCGCGTGTCCTCGGCCAGGGACTCCGAGACGGCCGTGGCCGAGTCGCTGGTTGCGATCAGGAACTGGGTGAGGGGCGCGTAGGCGGGGTCGCTCCCGACGATGGTGATGTCCGTTCCGTGCAGGGTCGTGACCAGCAGCGGGGCCGGCCGGGTCGTGTCGGTCTGGGCGGCGGAGCGTGCCAGGAAAGCCGAGACCGCGTGGGGCAGGGCGTAGTGGGCGTGGAGAATGTCCAGCCCCTCGCTGCGGTGCACGGTCAGGACCTTGGAGGCGATGGCCAGGTCGTGGGGCGTCGAGGCGAACAGCGGATAGGGCAAGCCCTGGGAGACGTGCATCTGCACGGGCCCGGAGGACCGTGCCAGGCGGGGCGGGACGGCGTGGGAGAACAGGTGGACCACGTTCCCCCGGCGCGCGAGGCTCAGGGCGAGCTCGCTGGCGATCACTCCCGAGCCCCCGTAGGTGGGGTGGCACAGCATGCCGATTCGCAGAGGACGATCCATGAAGGACTCCTTTGTGGGTCAGGAATCGGCAGGTTCGGGGGTAGATGCTTCCTGCTGTGTCGGCGCTGGTTCCTCGGGGGGGCGTGGAATGAACACCTCCCTCTCTTCGCCGGGCGCATTCCCCGCGCTCTGGGCGAGGACTTCCTGGGCCAGCTGTCGGTAGTCCCGTGCGCCGTTGGAGTCCGGCGCGTACTCGAGGATGGTCTTGCCGAAGCTGGGCGCCTCGGCGAGCTTCACGTTGGCTCCGATTGCCTGGCGGAAGACGCGGCCGGGGAAGTGCTTGCGAACCTCACCCAGCACCTCCCGGGCCAGGCGCAGGCGGTTGTCGTACAGGCAAGGCACGATGCCTGTGATGGCCAGCTCCGGATGGAGGCGGCGCTGGATGAGCTGCACGACCTCGACCAGCTTGCTCATGCCCTGGAGGGCGAAGAACTCGGTTTGGACGGCCACGAAGACCTCGCTGGCGGCCGCGAGTCCGTTGACCGACAGGAGCCCCAGGCTGGGGGGGCAGTCGAACAGGACGAAGTCGACCGGTTCCCCTTTCCCCGAGCGCTTGGATTCCTCGCGCCAGGCGTTCAGGGCATCCCGCAGGATCGTCTCCCGTCCGAAGGCGTTCGCCAGCTCGAGCTCCGCTCCGGACAGATCGAGGTGCGAGCGCACCGCGAGCAGCCCGGGGGTCGCGGTCGGGCGGATGGCTTCGACCAGGGGCGTGCCCTCGACCAGCACCCCGTAGACGGACACGCCGTCGGGGGGATCTTCCAGGCCCAGGTGCAGGGTCATGTTGGCCTGGGGATCGAGGTCCACCACGAGCACGCGCTGACCGGCTTCGGCCAGGGCCGCGCCCAGGTTGACCACGGTGGTCGTCTTGCCGACCCCGCCCTTCTGGTTGATCAAGGCAATGCTTCGCATGGGCGGCCAGGATTGTAGCCGTGGTGCCCGTCACGACGAGCTTTCCACGTCGCCGACCCCCTGGAAATCCCCCTGGCCACAGGCCTTCCACGGGTTCTCCACAGGATTTCCACCCTCCGTGGAGAGTTGTCCGCAAGTTGCCCCTAGGCTTCCCGGGGGCCTTGGAACCAACCCCAGGCCTCGGCATCCAAGGGCCCCGCATGGAACAGGGGCTCGCCGTAGGCTCTCGAGATGCGCTCCCCGTAGTAGCGGGCCTTGGTTTCGGCTCGCCCCAGGATGTCGGCCCCGAACAGGAAGTGCTGGCCCTGATCCTGGCTGTCCCGGGGCTGGAGCTGAGTGGCGTAGCAGCGAATCACTTCCACCTTGCGTTCCCACACCGGCCCGATGTCGACCACCACGGTCGGATCGAACGGCACGTGGCCCTGGAAATGAAACAGCTGGCGGGGTCGATGGGCCTGGGCCGGGCCATGCTCGGGGGTCTTCTCGGCCAACCGCTGCAGGCCGGCGAGGTACCAGGCCTCGCGCGCCAGGCGGCCGCAGGCGCCGTGGTCCGGGTGGAGATCCTCGGGGTGGTGGGCCAGAACGAGGTCGGGCCGGTGCTGGCGAAGAACGCCGGCCAGGGCTTCGCGCGCGGCCACGGTCACCTCCACACGTCCGTCGGGGAAGCCCATGTTGCTGCGGTGGTGAACCCCAAGTGCGCGGGTCGCCAGCTCGGTCTCACGGTCGCGGTCCGCGCCGCTTCCCCGGGTGCCGAGCTCACCGCGGGTCAGGTCGACGATGCCGACCCTCCAGCCGGCATCGACCAGGCGCAGGATCGTACCGCCCGCCGAGATTTCGGCGTCGTCGGGGTGAGCGGCGAAGACGACACAATCGAGCTTCATGACGTGGTCTCGGAAGGGTCGAGGGTGGCGACCCAGTGCTCGGTGGGAAAGGGGTCGAGCTCGGCGTAGAGCTCGTCGATCCAGGCGCGCCCGTGGCGCGCGACGACTTCGAAGGTCGCGCGCACCCGCTCCTGGGGCTGGTCCCGCGGGCGCAGCAATACTTCGACGCGCCGCGCGTGGCGTTTGCCTGCGCCGGCCTGGTTGGCTCGGACACGGTCGGCCTTGCCAGCGAGCTTGTCGGTGATGGCCTGCATCTGGGAGGCGGCGCGGCGAACCTGACCCCCGAGTCCCGGATCGAGGGAAGCGAGCTCCTCGCGCAGCTCCTCCAGGGAGCGCGCGCTTCTTTGCCCGAGTTCCCTCAGCTTGTTTCCGACTTCGGAACCCTCGGCCTCGTCTTGCGCGTCGAGTTGGCCCTCGGAGGTCATGACCTCGCGTGCCGAGAGGCCGAGCTTGTCGAGGGAAGCTCGCCCGGCAGGGTCCAGCAGCGTGGCGGAGAGGCGGGGAACGAAGGGCGTGTTGGCAACGCCCGAGGCACGGCGCAGGAAAGGGAGCTCCGCCTGGTAGGCCAGCTCTCCCCAGCCGCCGACGTAGGCCGCGACGGGCAGGGCGTCGTCCTGGACCAGGGGACGCAGGAGAGCTCCGGCGGAGAAGTCGGAGGGAGCGTCGACGATCTCCGCGGCGAGCTCGGTGCCCGTGCGGGATCCCGGCTCCTTGTCGTAGCTGAAGTCTTCGTCCGCGTTCAGCCGGAGGGCCTGGCGCTGTCCGTTCACCAATCGGAACAAGAGCGCCGCTTCGCCGTGGGTCGAAGCACGGCCGTGGACCAGCTGGGCGCCCTGCTCCAGGCTCGAGCGGATGGGACCCGCGACGAGGCGCGCGAGGGAACGGGACAGAGGGGCGCGGATCGCATCCGGTTCGATCACGACCAGGCCGAGATGGCCGTAGAGGGCGAGCAGCGAGCGGGTGAAGTTTCTGGAGAGGGACTCGCCGGCGCGGGGGGCAAACAGCTCGATGGCTTCCTCGAGGTGCTCGCAGGACGCCAGCGTTTGGCGCAGGAGCTCCTCGAGCGTCGAGAGGCGGTGGGTCTGTTCCTCGAAGACGAGACCGGAGAACGGGGTGCGTCCCGACGAGACGCCGGGCAGGGTGACCTTGCGCAGGTCCAGGTTCTGGTTCTGGACCCAGAGGTGATGCACTTCCGCGATGTCGTGGTCGTCGGCGTGGTTCCAGAAGCCGGGCACGACCGGACGATTCCAGGCCTGGCTCAGCTCACGCGCCAAGCGCACGGTGTGCAGCACCTTGTAGGTGTTGTAGAGCGGTCCTCCGAAGAGGCCCGGTTGCTGCCCGGCCAGGACGAAGCAGGCGCCGGGTCGTTCGAGGGCGCGCAGCCCGTCGAGCACCGCGACGTGGGGCTCGAACGGCGACAGCGAATCGCCCAGGCTCTGGGCCAGGGAACGGCGCTCCTCGCTGTTCATGCGGTCGGCCGGCGGTTCGAGGCTGGCCGTGTTGTGCGGCACGCACAGGCCCTGTTCACCCCAGGGCCACGGGCGACCGGCCAAGGCCCTGCGAGAGGTCTCGGACAGGCCGAGAACGTCCGCGGGCAGGTGTTCGAGACTCAGACCCAAGCTCAGCGTGTGCGGGTTAGCGTTTGGGAAAGCTCCTCGATCATCGCATCGAGGGCCTTCCTGGATGCGTCGCGCCAGGGCATGCCTTCGTAGCCGGGACGACACCAGGCGAAGGCGATCCCGCGCGAGGAGTTGACCAGGGCGCCGCGGAAGGGGTGCTCCGCATCGGGGAAGGCGCTGCGCACGTCCTCGGCCGAAGCCCCCTGGGCGCCGTAGCCGGGGAGCAGGAGCGGCGTGTGGGGCATCATGCGCCGGAAGTCCTTCAGCTCGGCCCTGTGCGTTGCGCCGACCACGGCTCCGACGGAGGACAGTCCCGCGCCTCCCAGGAAGTCCGTGCCCATGGCCGCGACCATCTCGGCCACGCGGTGGGACACCGGGGGGTCTCCGTGCAGTTGCAGGTCACCGCCTCCCGGGTTCGACGTGCGCACGAGCACGTAGATGCCCTTCTCGGTGCGGGCGCAAACGTCGAGGAAGGGCTGGATCGAATCGCCACCCAGGTAGGGGTTGACCGTGATCGCGTCGCACAGGGTTTCGGGGGGCGTACCTGGAACGCCTTCGAGCATCGCCGTGGCGTAGGCCAGGGCGGTGCTCGAGATGTCGCTGCGCTTGACGTCCCCGATCACGAGCAAGCCCTTGGAGTGAGCGTGGGCGACGACGTCTTCCCAGGCCCGAATGCCGTCGGCGCCGAAGACTTCGAAGAAGGCCGACTGCGGTTTGACGGCGGCCACGCGGCCCTCGGCCAGGTTGATCAGCTCGCGACAGAAGTCCCGCAGGCAGTCGGCGCGTTCGGCGCGGGACCGCTTGGGATCGCGCGCGCCTTCGAACTCCTCGGGCAGGAGGTCGAGGTGAGGGTCGATGCCCAGGAGGCAGGGGTTGCCGACCTCTTTGACGAGACAGTCCAGCCGGTCGGACCAGTTCACGCTTCCTCCTCCGCGGAGCCGCCGATGGCGAGGTCCTCGAGGGAGTCCTCGCGCTCGCGCTCGTGGGGTGGGATGAGGACACCGCCCGTCATCGTGACGCGCAGGGCCTCATCGATGCTCATGGGCAGGGCGATCAGGTCCTTGGGTTCGACGAAGATCGTGTAGCCGGTCATGGGCATGGGCGAGGAAGGAATGAAGACGCTCACGAGGCGTTGGCCCGTTTCGCGGCGCAAGGTCTTCAGGGCGCTGCTCGTGACGAAGGCGATCGACCACAGGTGGGGCGAGGGGTAGCGCACGGCGACCACCGTGTCGAACTCGAGCTTGTTCTCGGCGAAGAAGAACTCGACCAGCTGTTTGCTGTAGGGGTAGACCGAGCGCACGACCGGGATCAGGTGCATGGCCTGGTCCAGGCGTGCCACCAGCCGGCGTCCCACGAACCCCCCCACGATCCAGCCCAGCCAGAGGACCAGAAGCAGGGAAGCGAGCACCCCGATCACGGGATGGACGACGGCGCTGACGCCGTCGCGCAGCTTCTCGCCGTCGATCGCGAGCTCGTCGAAGTCGACGAAGAAGGTCTCCTTGCTCGCGCGGTGCTTGCGCAAACCCTCGATGAACTCGGCCGAGGAGTAGCGCCCCACGTTTCCGTGGGCGAGGGCTTCCAGGTCGTCGTCCAGGTTCTTCGAATCGAAGTACGCGCGGTCGTAGGGTTCGATCCCGAGGTTGCGCAGGGCCTTCCAGCCCAGGGTGTTCTTCTCCAGGGCCCAGTAGATGGTCGAGTTGATCGGACCCGTCACGTAGCGGTCGACCATCTGGTAGAGCAGGCCGAACACGACCATCGTCAAGATCACCGGTGCGAGGGTGACGATGCCGCGCAGGAAGAAGCGGCCCATGGCGCTGCGCGCCGGTTTCTTGCGGGTCTTGGCTTTCATCGCGGTTCGAAGCCGAGGATCTTAGCGCTCCGACAGCTCGGATCCCTTCGTCGCTCCGCACGAGTCGTCGGCGGACTCCAATTCCAGGAAGCGTTTCGAGAGTCGATCCGCGAGGGCCAGACCGCGCCGGGTCCAGCTCCAACGCTCTCCGGTCTGCTGCAGCCATCCTTCACCGGCGAGCTCCTCGGCCAGGGCCAGACCCGGGTCGTGACCCGTGTCTCCGAAGCCGCTTCGTTCCAAAGCCTCCGCCGCACCGACGCCCTGGGTCATGCGCAGCCCCAACCACCACGTCTCCCCCAGGCGGCCCGTGGGCGACAGGGTCTCGCTCCACTCCACGGCGGACTCCCCGGCCTCGACGGCTCGCTGCCAGCGTGGAACCGAACGCAGGTTGCCGAAGCGGGTCTGGCCGACCTTGCTCACCGCGGACGGACCGATTCCGACGTAGGGGCCGTTGCACCAGTAGTTGATGTTGTGCCGCCATTCTTCTCCCTTTGGGGCGAAGTTGGAGATCTCGTACGGTGGATAGCCGCTCGCCTCGAGCCGTTCGCGGGTGCCCTCGAGAAAATGCAACTCTGTATCCTCGTCCCAGCGCCGCAGTCGGCCCTGGGCCAGCCGCTGGGTGAGCTGGGTGCCTTCCTCGAAGGCCAGGTGGTAGGCGCTTATGTGGTCGGGGCCCCGTGCGAGGATGCGAGCGAGATCCTCTTCCCAGCGCTCCCAAGGCTGGCCGGGAACCGCGTAGATCACGTCCAAGCTGACCCGGGGCACGCCCACGCTGCGGGCTGCGTCGTACGCCCGCAGCCCGATGTCCGCCGTGTGAGGTCGGCCGAACAGTTGCAGGAC
>JAUIEE010000611.1 GCA_030428965.1 bacterium
CTACCAGGCCCGCAACACCATGCGCGACGAGATGGCGATCGGCGATCCGGTGCTCTTCTACCACTCGAACGCCAAGCCCCCCGGCGTGGCCGGCGTCGCCCGGGTGTGCAGCGACGCCTACGACGATCCGACCCAGTTCGATCGCAGGGAGCCCGGTCACAGCCTGCTGTCCGCCTTGGCCGCCGACGGACTGGCGACCCTCGACCTGATGCCGTCGTTCGAGTCTCCGCTGGACTCCAACCCGGCGTACTTCCACGAAGGTCATCTCTCGCGGGCAGGCCTGGCCCTGGCCGCCAGGGAGATCGGCGCGGCGATGCGCAAGCGCGGTTGGGTCGGCGAGCGCGGACCCCGCTGAGCTACGCCGCGTAGAGCTCGAGGATCTCCCCGAGCTGGGAACGGGTCTCTTCGCGCAAGCCGTCGAAGCCGGCCCGATCGATGCGCAGGCGCTGGGCCGTTTCCCGCTCCAGGCGCACGTTCTCGGAGCCGAAGCCGGCACCGACGGCCACGGCCACGCACTCGCCCAGGGAGACGAAGCTCGCGCTGAGCTGCCCCCGTTCGCTCGGGGCTTGGCCCGGAGTGTGGTGGTAGGTCACCGCCTCCTGGACTTCCGGCGAGAGCTCCCAGCGGGAGGCGATCGTGCCGGCCAGGATCCCGTGGTCGGCCTCCCGGATCTCGCCGAAGGCCCTTTCCCGCTCCTCTCCCTCGGGCACGGTCATCAGCCATCGGTCCAGGGCCAGGAACCCGATGTCGTGCAAGAGGGCCGCCACGAAGCACTCGACCATCGGGACCTGCTTGCAGAACCTGTGGGAGTTCTGAACGGCCAGAGCCGAGGCAACCGAGTGGCGCCAGAGGGCGTCCTCTTCCTCCTCGTACCATTCGAAGCCTGCGGTCATCTTGGTCTGGACCCCCGAGGCCAGGGCGAGGGACAGGATCGGACCTGTTCCCATGCGCATGACTCCATCCTGAACCGTGTTCACCTTGCACTGGGCGCCGGAGGCGGACGAGTTGGCCAGGCGCAGGATGCGACCGGTCAAGGCCTGATCGAGCTCGATGGTGTGCACGATGTCGCTGATCAGCCAGTCGCTGCCGGACAGGAGGTTGGTGAGGCGGAGGGCTGAGCCTGATAGGGCCGAGAGCTCCTCGGAACTCTCGGCGATGGCATGGAGATCGAGCACGAGGCAGGTTTCGAGCAGCTGCGGGGAGCGACCCAAGCAGCCCGACGACGCCCCAGCCCTGGAGTCTCGAATCCGAGACCCAGGGGAAACTTCTGCTGCTCGGGCCGTGCCGGAGATCCAACTTTTTCCTGCTCCTCCCGGGCACCGGTACGGTCCTTCTCACGGCTTGTCCGCAGGTCATCAGGTGGCTTCCAGCCCCCGCCTGGCGCGTCCAGCGGGGGCTGGTTAGGCTCACCGCCCGCCATGGCCATCCGCGCCCTTCTCCTCACGCTTCCCCTCCTCGTGGGCCAGGCTCCCCGGATCACCGAGGGCCACAAGATCCTCGGCACGGAGCTCGGCGCACGTGATCAGGACGCCTTCGGGAAGTCGGTTGCCTCCCTGGGAGACCTGGACGGAGACGGGGTCGCGGAGCTCGCCGTCGGCGCGAACTTCGACGACGATGGGGCCCGGGACGCCGGGGCGGTCTGGATCCTGTTCCGCACGTCCACGGGAGGCATCAAGCGCGCGTCGAAGATCAGCGCCGAAGCCGGCGGGTTTAGCGGAGGCCTCGAGGCCAACGACCTCTTCGGAAGTGCCGTGGCCTGCGTCGGGGATCTCGACGGCGATGGCGTGGTCGAGCTGGCCGTCGGGGCCCGGGATGCGAACGACGGTGCCGGCAAGGGTGGAGCCGTCTGGATCCTCTTCCTGAGGCCCGATGGAACGGTGAAGTCCCACAGCAAGATCGCGGAGCCCGGCCCTACCTTTCGACGTTCCGTGTTTCCCAAGGCCCGGTT
>JAUIEE010000161.1 GCA_030428965.1 bacterium
CCCTCAGCGGCATACAGCCCCTCGATCTGCAGGCTCCCGTCAGCCATATGAGCTTCTACGAAGCCGATGCCTTCGCCAGCTGGGCCGGCGACGATTGGATCGTCGCCCACGACGTCAAGAAGGACGCCACGGCCCTCGCCTTCGAAGCCCGGCGCCACCGAACCCCTCTCCCCGGCGGCACCCTCGTGGACTCACTGCCCCTGGCCCGGCGCGTCCTGCCCGACGCCCCCGACTACAAGCTCGCCACCCTGTGCGAGCACCTGGGCCTCGACATGGAGGTCGAGCACCGCGCCCTGGCCGACGCCACGGTCTGCTGGCAGGTGGTCGAAGCCTGCATCGAGGCCCTGGGCGGCTGGGCCGAGCTGAACGAGGGGCAGCTGCTCGACAGCGCCCACGGCCCCGTCGCCTGGGACCGCGTGGCGCCCGCGCGCCCCAGCCGTCGCCCTTCGGTGGTTCGTCCCCTGGAACGCGCCGTCGCCAGCGGCCAGGAGGTACGTCTCGTCTACGGCGACGCGAACACGCAACCTGTTCCCCTCTCGGTCCTTCCGCGTCTGGTCTACCAGCGCAACGGCAAGGGCTACCTGGAAGGAGAGTGCCTGCGTTCCGGCACCCTCAAGACCTATCGATTGGACCGCGTCGTACGCGTCGTCCAGGAAGCGACCTAGCCATGGCCCGACAAACTGACATTCGCAACCTCGCTATCGTCGCCCACGTCGACCATGGCAAGACCACCTTGGTCGACGAGATGTTCCGCTTCGCGGGGACCTTCCGTGAGAACCAGAACGTCGCCGAGCGCGTGCTGGACTCCGACGCCCAGGAACGCGAACGGGGCATCACCATCCTGGCCAAGAACACGGCCATCGAGTTTCGCGGAACACGCATCAACATCGTCGACACCCCCGGCCACGCCGACTTCGGCGGCCAGGTGGAGCGCACCCTGGCCATGGCCGATGCGGTCCTGCTCCTGGTCGATTCCTACGAAGGCCCAATGCCCCAGACGCGCTTCGTGCTGCGCAAGGCCTTCGAGCGCGGACTGCCGGCCCTGGTCATGATCAACAAGCTCGACCGACCCGACCAGCGGGCGGCGGAGGTGCTCGACGAGGTCTTCGACCTGTTCGTCGAGCTCGGAGCCGACGATGACCAGCTCGACTTCCCGGTCATCTACGGCTCGGGTCGCAACGGCTGGGCCGTGCGCGAGGCGAGCGAGCGCGGCGGCGATCTGTTGCCCTTGATGGAGCTGATCCTGGAGAAGGTTCCCATCCCCGAGCGCGAGATCGATGCTCCCCTGCGCTTCCAGGCCTCCACCCTCGACCACGACGACTTCGTCGGTCGCATCGGCATCGGACGCGTCGAACGGGGCGTCCTGCGCCAGGGGGCGCGGGTGGCCATCTGCCACCCCCACCGCGACGGGGCCGAGACCGCCACGATCAAGTCCCTGTTTCGCTTCGAGGGTCTCAAGCGCACGCCGGTGGACGAGGTCGTGGCCGGTGACATCGCCGTGGTCGGAGGCCTCGAGACCCTGCGCATCGGCGACACCCTGTGCGATCCGGAGGTGCAGGAGCCGCTGCCGGCCATCGCGGTGGACGAGCCGACCCTCTCCATGGTCTTCCAGGTCAACGACTCCCCCTTCTCCGGCCGGGAGGGCAAGTACGTCACCAGCCGTCACCTGCGCTCGAGGCTGGAGCGCGCCGCCCTGCGCGACGTGGCCCTGGAGCTGGTCGATACCGATCGCGCCGAGGCCATCGAGGTGCACGGACGGGGCGTCATGCACCTGGGAGTCCTGATCGAGAACATGCGCCGGGAGTCCTTCGAGTTCGCGGTGGGCAAGCCTCACGTGCTCATCAAGGAGCAGGACGGGGTGCGCTGCGAACCGTTCGAACGGGCCAGCATCGAGGTGCCGACCGACTTCGCCGGCCGCATCATCGAGTACCTGGGGCGCCGCCGGGGGGAGATGCTCACCATGGAGCCGCTCGGGGAGAACCAGACCAAGCTCGAGTTCTCCATCCCCGCCCGCGGCCTGATCGGCGCGCGCACGGCACTCTTGACCCTCAGCCAGGGCGAGGCGGTGCTGTCCCACGTGTTCGAGGCCTGGAGGCCGGACGGCGGCCCGATCCCGCGGCGCTCCAACGGCGTCCTGGTGTCGGATCGCACGGGCACCTGCGTGCCCTACGGCCTGTTCGGCCTCTCCGACCGGGGCACCTTCTTCGTCAAGCCCGGGGACGAGGTCTACGAGGGCATGGTCGTCGGCGAGAACAACCGGGACGAGGACCTGCCGCTCAACGTCTGCCGCACCAAGAAGCTCTCGAACATGCGCGCGGCGGGACGGGACGAGAACGTGAACCTCGCTCCGCCCAAGGTCATGTCCCTCGAGGAAACCCTCGAGTACATCGAGGACGACGAGCTGGCCGAGGTCACCCCCCGGACGATCCGCATCCGCAAGCGGGTCCTGAACGCCGACCTGCGTCGCAAGGCGTCCCGGGCCGCGGCGAAGAGCTGAGTTCTGGACAGACGCGCACCATCCGCCTGCGGCCGGCGGCCGAGTCGGCGACTCGAGCTAGCCGGCGGGGCCCGGGCCGCCTAAGCTCTCGAGCATGTCCACCGCATCGCTGCAAGCCCCCAGCTCGACCTCTCCGTTCGCCCGACGCCTGAACGAGATCCAGGACCGTCTCCGGAGCCACGCGCTCTACGACCGGGTCCGAACGGAACGGACCCTGCGGGTCTTCGTCGAGCACCACGTCATCTGCGTGCTCGACTTCATGTCCCTGCTCAAGAGCCTGCAGCGCGACCTCACGTGCGTGCGCGTACCGTGGACTCCGACGATCGATCCGGACGCTGCGCGCCTGATCGGCAGCATCGTGCTCGACGAGGAGACCGACACCCGGGCCGACGGCCGCGTCCAGAGTCACTTCGCCTGGTACGTGGAAGCCATGCGGGAGATCGGAGCGGACGTGGGTCCCATCGAGGAGCTGGTCGGGAGGCTCGAAGCCGGTGGCTCTCTCGACGAGGCGCTGAGGTCCTCGCGGCTCCCCGAGCCCGCGCGCGACTTCGGGCGTAGGACCGCCGGCTTCCTGGGGCAGGAGCTGCACGTGCGTGCAGCGGTCTTCTTCCACGGTCGCGAGGAGATCATCCCCGGGATGTTCCTGCCGATCGTGAAGGGACTGGCCGAGGAGGGCCTTTCCTGTGAAGCCTTGCAGGCCTACCTGGAGCGCCACATCGAGATCGACGGCGGCGAACACGGTCCCTTGGCCGAGAGGATGCTGCAGCGCCTGTACGACGGAGATCCGGCCCGCCTAAAAGCGGCCGAGGCTGCCGCGCTCGAGTCCCTCGCTTCCCGGGAGCGACTGTGGGACGCGATCGCCCGCGCCTGCGTCTGATTCTCTCTGCTCAGCCTCCGGCCTAAGGCTGATCGAGGGCCGGCTCCGCCCCGAGGGCCGCACGCAGAGCCCACTCCTGGCGGATCACGTGCCCGCTGCCCACCACGGCGAAGACCCGCTCGCCGTTCGTCACCAGCTCGCGCAGGACGCGCACCATGTGCTCCCCCCGGATACGGCGCGAGGCCTGGTCGATCTCGGCCAGCGGCCCGGAGTCCGGCACGGAAGCCAGCGTGCGCCAATCCCCGTGTCGGGCGAAGTCACGTTTCCAGAGCGCATCGACCGCCTCGGTCGTCTCGAGCATGCCGACCAGCGGGGGAACGTCGGTTCGCTTGCGGGCCAAATCCAGCGCCAGCTCCGGGTCCGCTCGCCCCTGGGATTCGGACGCGTAGACCCGAAGGGTGAAGAAGAGGGCCACGTGCTCCGGGGGAAACTCGTTCACCAGGAGGCGCACTTCCTCGGCGTAGGCAGGTTCGAGGGAGAAGAGAGGCACGCCGCCCGCCCGCGCCAGGGCGTGGACCAGGGCCGGCTCCGGGAGGCCCGTCAGGGACTCGAAGGGCCAACCGAGGAAGTAGCCGCGCTGGCGCCCTTCGCACAGGGCCACCGTCGGACGAAAGCGCTTCCAGCGTCCACGGATGTCCTCGACCTGGGGATGCCCACGATCCCGGGAATGGGCGCCGCCGTAGTAGTGCAGCGCTCCGCCGTTCGATTCGAGCTCGAGCACGTAGGGCTCCCCGAAGCGCTGACGCACCCGATCGTGCTCCGCGGGAGAGCGCAACCGCATGGACAGCGGCCCCGTGTCTCCTGCCGCCAACACGTAGGTGGCTGCCCTGGGCGAATAGCTGCGCCAGGTCCAGCCGGCGGCGAGGGCCAGGAGAGCGGCGCTCCCGAGCAGCACACGGCGAGGGCGGGCAAAGGACGTCACGGCGGCCTCCCGTCAGTGCCGAATGACGTTGATCTCGCCTCGCTGCAGCGAGAGGGGCACGCTGTCCACGCGCTCTCCTTCCGAGAGGAGGTGCAGGGTGGCCGCGCGCGAGGAGACCGAGACCACCCGCGACTTGCCCTGCACGAGCTGGCCGCTGGTGAAGGCCTGGTGGCTGCCTTCTGTCAGGATGAGCACGTCCAGGTAGCCCCCCTCCACGTCCGTGAAGGCGAAGGAATCGGCCCGATCGTAGGGAGGGTCGAGCATGACCTGAAGGTGCATGCGCGCGGTGACGTTCAGCTCGACGTCACGGGGATCGTCCTCGTCGGTGATGCGGAAGCTGGCCGGGACGATGTCGTCCGAGTGCAGGCTGAGGTTCAAACGGTCCCGGGGCACGTTGTCGAAGGAGAAGGCACCGTCCTCGTCGGTCACGGTGCTCTCTCCCTCGCGCGTGGCCTGGATTGCCACGCGCCCTCCGAAGACGCGCGACGAGAGTTCCGAGACGGCGATCCACTGGTTGACGACCACGCCGGGAATCGGATCCCCCTCCTCATCGAGAACATGCCCGGCCAGGCGCTGGTAGACGTCGGGCTTGGGCAAGCGAATCTCCACTCCGCTGCGGCCGGCGCGGATCGGCTCGGTCGTCTGGGTCTGGATCGAGTCCTGGGGCATGACGATCAGCGGATAGTGAGCCTCGGTCAGTCCCGGCAACTCGAAGCGACCCTCCCCGTCCGTGCTGACCCAGTGCCACAGGCAGTTGGGGGTCTCCGAGGCCCGATAGCTCTGGTCCCGGTAGTTGTTGCCGTCCTCGGCCGGTCGATAGGCGGCCGACTCGACCACCATGGGCGGCACCGCGGCACCGGCCAGGAGACCCTCCAGGGGAACCGGGGCCATCCCGATCACGCCGAACTGGCGCGTGGGCTCGACCCAGACCTTGGCCTGCTTCAGGGGCTTCCCCTCGAAGTCGAGCAGGCGGCCCGAGATCGAGAGGGCTTCCCCCGGCAGCTCGAGCACGCAGAACTCGGGCCAGCCGCTGGAGTCCTCCGTCGGCTCCCCCGGACGCTCGAGCACGGCCGGCAGGTAGCCGGCGCGCACCGCCGTGAGCAGGTCGGCCGTGACCGCATAGCGCAGGTCGATCTCGAAGTCTCCGTTCGGGTCGGTCAGGACCGAGGTCAGTCCGATCGCCACGCGCGCCTCGGGCACGGCCTCTCCCTGGTAGACGACGCGCCCGCGCAAGGCTCCCTCGAGCGGCACCTCGGGCGGAGCGAGCACGAAGCGGAGACCGCGGTCGGTCGCAGGCGGTGCCGGGAGGGTCCGGATGGCGTAGCCGTCGAGGGAGCAGCGCAGGAAGGCTCCGGGAATGGACGGGATGCGCCCCAGGCTGAAACGACCGTCGTCGCGACTCGTCGCGCTCCAGCCGCTCTCGTGGGTGGAGTCGAGGATGTCCTCGAAGCGCACTTCGAACTCCGGGGGCAGGTTCAGGCTCACCAGGGCACCCTCGAGGCCCTGGCCGCTCTCGCTGACCACGGACCCCTCCAGGTCGATGGCCGGGGCCAGGACGACCAGAGGTTCGTAGGAGGCGTCTTCCTTCCAGACCCCCGAGCGCACGGTGACCCAGGCATCATCGAAGGCCATCAGGCGCCCGGACATCTCGCTCGTCTCGAACGAGAAGCCGCCGCCCGCATCGCTCTCGACCAGGACCCGCGAGCGTTCGAGGTCGGTGCACAGGCTGACCCCGCCCACCGGCGAGCCCTCGCCGTTGAGCACCCGACCGCGAACGGTCAGGAGCTCGGGGAGCGGCTCGGCCGCCCCGGGCTCGGAGGACTCGGAGGGCGTCGCGCTCACGGGCAGCGCTTCTCGAGGAACGGCCGGATCCGCCGCCACGTACTCGACCTCCGGGGCTTCTTCCCGGGTCAGCGAGCGCTCGGTCTCGGCCGCGGCCAGGTCCGGTGCAGCCGACTCGGCGGTGCGCGGGACGCCCCGGTCGCCGCGGTAGTGCACGAAGGCCGCGGTGGTTCCGATGGCCAGGGCGGCGACGGCCGCCAGGGTGAGCTTGGTGTTCACGAAGAGTCCTCCGAGGGTCAGCGTGGGAATGGGATCCGCTCCTTCCGCCAGGGGAAGGACGAGGGCCAGCCATGCGCGCCGATCGTGGCCGTGCTCCCGATCCAACCGCTCGCGCAGCTGGGCCAGAGCCCGGGTGAGGCGTCGATTCACCGTGATCACGGGAACGCCCAGGGAGCGCGCGATCTCGCGCGGCGGCTTCTCCTCGAAGAAGCGCAGCACGATGGCTTCGCGGTAGGGCTCGTCGAGCTCCATGACCACGCCCACCAGGTGGCGCTGCATGGCCAGGTTCTCCACGATCCGCTCCGCCCCTTCGGCTTCCCGGGGCCGCTCACGTTCCGCCTCCCGGTCCGCCCGACGCACGTCCGTACGGGCGCGCTTGCGAACCAGGTTGCGCATCACGCTGGCGAGCCACCCCTTGAGCTGGGACTCGTCCCGGGGACCGTTCTCCAGGGCGACCACGCAGGTTTCCTGGACCAGGTCCTCGGCCAGGTCCCGGTCGGCGACCAGGTGCGAGGCGAGCTCGCGGATCCAGCTGACCTGGGACAGGAGGCGTTCGGCCTTGGACGGGGTTCTCGACATGGCAAGCAACCGTCCAGATCCCAACCAGCGACGTTTCGACACGGGATTCCTCGAAAAACCGGCCAGTCAACGGGACCGGCCGTCCCTCGACTCTAGCCCGAAAGGCAAGAAGCCGCGGCCCCCGTTTCCGGGCGCCGCGGCTTCCTAGGGGCCAAGAGGCCCTGGACTAGGGACGGTTGGGCGACGATCCGTTCGGGCGCTTGTTCTTGATGCCCGTCGGCGCCGGCGCCGTGCAGTCGAAGACCTGGGCCTGGACCTCGTCGAGGCCGCCTTCGGTCAGGGAGTTGTTGGGGTCGTCGCTGACCGAGAAACGCACGCGCACGTTGGCGCTGGGCGTGACGTAGTCGGACACGCGGAAGCGGCGCTTGATCCAGCCGCCGGAGTGCTGGGTGAAGTTCTCGACCTGGACCCAGGTGGAGCCGTTGTTCGTGACCTCCACCTCGAAGTTGTCGCTGTCCACGGTGGAACCGAACATCCAGCGCGAGTAGCGCACCAGGCCGTCGCCCGCGGAGAAGTCCATCACGGGCGAGGTGACCGTGGTGGTACCGCCGTCGACGTCGGCGGCGCCGTCCGAACCGCCAACGACCCCGTTCTGGGTGAAGAAGCAGTTCTGGCCGGTGCCCTCTTCGTCGCCGCGCTCCATCTGGGCTCCGGTGCCGATCGGGTTGCCCCGTTCCCAGGTGCCCGAGGTCAGGCTGCCGCTGTCGCTGACGGTCCAGCCCAGGTTGGTCTCGAAGTTGTCCTCGAAGACCGTGTTCAGACCGTAGGCACCGTAGGCCACGTGTCGATCCGCGGGAGCCGTGGCCGGATCCGAGAAGGAACGGCCCTGGTTGTCGTCCACCGTGATCCAGTACTCGACGTCAGCGCCACACGGGACGTTGGGCAGAGCCGCGCGGTACTGGTTGCCACCGATGTTCGTCATCGCGGAGGAAACGGTCCCCCCGCCGTTGACGCTCGAGTTGAGCTGCAGGGTGGCCGCGTTGAGGGTGCTGTTGCCGAGCTCCTCGATCTCGACCGTGATGAAGTTCGTGGCTCCGGGGGTCACGATCTCGGGACGGGCCGAGGGGAAGGAGATCTGCAGGGCGCTGAAGTCGACGATGTAGAGCCCGTTCTCGAGGTCCGAGAGCAGGACCTTGTCCACGCCGCCCAGGGGGTAGCAGCCCCAGTTGCCGTTGAAGCCCGAGCTGGTGATGTCGCTGGTGTCGTAGCTGGCGACGAGCTCCATGGTCTTGGTCGTGCGGTCGAGCTCGAGGGCCACGCCGCCGTACTGGTAGAACGAGGAGTAGATGCGATCGCCCACCCACAGGGGGTTGTGGACGCTGAAGGCGTTGTTCGCCGGCAGCACGAAGGAGTCGCGCTGGACCAGACGCACGCTGGTCGGGCTGGTCTGGATGATCTCGAACAGGCGCAGGCCGCCGCCGCCGCGCTCCTCGGAGGTCACCACGAACTGGCCGTCGTCGCTGGCCCAGGCCGCGTGGACGCTAATGCCGAGCACCGATCCGATCAGGTTGGGGGCCTGGGTGGCGATGTTGGTGGTGTCGTAGATCTCGAGGCTGCCCCAGGCCGAGGCGTACAGGCGGTCGTTCTGGACGGTGACGTCGTGCACGAACACGTTGCCGACGCTGGTGAGCTGGTAGGTCCAGGCGGTGATGTCCGTCGGGGGGCTCAGCGGGTTGTAGCTGCGCAGGTCGAGGATGGAGATCGTGTTGTCGGCCGAGTTGTCCATGTAGAGCCACTCGTCCTCGATGAAGACGTTGTGGATCTCCTCGAAGTTGCCCGGCTCCGTGTCGATGTTCGTGAGCAGGGTCGGCGAAGCCGGGTTCGAGATGTCGACGATCTGGACGCCGTGGGGATCGTTGAACTCGAGGCCGACGAACAGGAGGTTCTGGCCGTTCAGGGGCGCGACCTTGAGGTCCTGGGCGCTGGCTCCGGTGTTGGGCGAAGCGATCGTGTAGGTGCCCAGGTCCACGGGGGAAGCGGGGTTGGAGATGTCCACGATGTCGACCGCGTTCTGCAGGAAGCGGCCCATGTAGACGTACTGTCCGTCTCCCCAGACGTCGGCGTAGTCCGGAACGCCCGGAGCGATCGAGCCGAGAAGGGTCGTGTTGAACGGGGGATCCGCCGCCTGGCTCGCCAGGGCGAAGGGGAAGGCGAGGAGGAGCGCTGTACCGCTGTGCCGCAGGATGTTGGAGGTCATGTTCGTCCCCGAAGAGTCCTGGAGGGGGGTTTGGAGGGAGGGAGAGCGTCCGGGAGGACGAGAGGGCTCAGGGTGAGGTTCCCCGGACCCAGCAATAGTATCAGAGGAAAGAGCGGAGATGTGACCGAGGTGTGTCGGCCCGGCTCTAGGGACGGACACGGCGACCCAGGAGGGTGCACCAGTTCCCGCTCCGGGCCCTTCTTTCCGGCTCCAGGCCCGCCGCGGCCAAGGCCTCCAGGGTGGCCTCGAGCCGGTGGGCGGCGATCCCGCTGCACAGGAAGCGCCCCCCCGGACTCAAGCGCTCGACCATGAGCGGGGCTTGCGCCTGCAGCAGGTCGGCGTACAGGTTGGCCACGAGGGCATCGAAGGGCACGGACTCCTCGCGCAGGAGCTCGAAGCCCCCGGTCTCGAAGCGGCAACGCTGCCCGACCCCGTTCCGGCGGGCCAGCTCCCGGGCGGCGCCGCGCGCGTTGGGATCCACGTCGAAGCCGAAGACCTGCGGGACACCGAGCAAGGCCGCTCCGACCGCGAGGATGCCCGTACCGGTGCCCACGTCCACCAGGCGCTTCCCGTCGGCCACGAGCTCGGGCAACCAGCGCAGGCAGGAACGGGTACTCCCGTGGCGACCGGTTCCGAACACGCTGCCCGGAACGAGCTCGAGCCGTAGGTCCCCCGGCCTCAGCCTGGTCTCGAACCAGGGCGGCGCCACGCAGAAGCGCCCCACCCGGAAGGGCTTCCAGGTCGCCTTCCAGGTATCGGCGAAAGCCTCGGGCTCGCGCACGGTGAAGCGCAGCTCGAGGTCCACGAGCTCCGGGCTGTCGACGTTCGCCCGCAGGCGTTCCAGGGCCGCGCCCAGCGCCCGCCGGCGCTCGGCATCGTCCTGGGCAAGAGGATAGTAGCTGCGCACGGTCTGGAACGACGAGCGCCGCGCGGCCTCGATCACGGCCGAGCTGCACCTCTCCCCCATCAGGACCTCCGCCAGGAGTTCCTGCCAGCCGTTGGGCACCTCCACGCTCACCTCGACCCACGCCTCTTGCACGGAGGTCAGCATAACCTCCCCCCGGTTGTCGCGAGGACCCGCCCGAGGTAACAATGCTCGCCATGAACAAGACCGAAGCCATGCAGCGCCTGAAAGCCCTGGGCACCGCCCAGAACCGCAAGGTCTACGCACGCCACGGGGTCGGCGGCGAGCAGTTCGGAGTCAGCTACGCGAACCTCAAGAAGCTCGTGCGCGAGGTCAAGCTCGACCATGCCCTGGCGTCGAGCCTCTGGAAGACGGGCAACCACGACGCGCGCGTGTTCGCCACGATGATCGCGGATGCCGATTCCCTGACGGCGAAGGACCTGAACGCCTGGGTCAAGGACCTCGACAGCTACGTGCTGACCGACGCTTTCTCGGCCGTGGCTTCCCGTTCCCCCGCGGCCAGGTCACGCATGCAGGCCTGGATCAAGAGCCGCAAGGAATGGATCTCCAGCTGCGGCTGGACGATGCTGTCCTACCTCGCGGGCAGCGGGCAGCTGACCGAAGCCGAGCTGCGCGACCACCTCGACACGATCGAAGCCGG
>JAUIEE010000612.1 GCA_030428965.1 bacterium
CTTTCCTGGCACCGGTTTCGGCTGCGACCCAGGAGAGCCTGCTCGGAGAGGTGCGCAGCGTCTTCCTCGCCGAAGAGCGAGATTCTCGCAGCCTGGGGGATGTGCTGACCCAGCTCGGCGGGTTGGGACCGGACGCGGCCTTGATCTTCTTCGAGCTGTTCTACGGTGGTCCTTCCCTGGAGGAGCTGTACCAGGTCGAGGGAGTCGAGCCCCAGGACGTCCGCTGGTGGGGGGCTCCCGACCAGTACGGAGAGATCGCTGCTTCCGTCCTGGTCGAACAGATGCCCGAGGAGGCGGAGCGAATCCTGGCTCCTCGCTCTCCCCAGGCCTCCCTCGACGAGCGACTCGGTCGCCTGCACCTGACTGCGCGCTTGGGAACGGAAGCGTCCTTCGACCACTGGATCGAGACCGTGAGGGCTTTCAGCGAGCATGAGATCGAGGCTCACCTCGTGCGGGTCACCCTGCGCAAGAGCCTGGCCTCCCATCTGGCGGCCCGCCCCGAGGCCTACGGACAACTGGAGGCCATGCTGGCCGGTCCCTGCGACCGGATCTTCCTCGATGAGCTGGTGCGCTCCGTGCAGCTGAACGGACATCCGCTCGGCATTCGCATCCTCGTCGGCCTGCTCGAGCGGGAACGTGATGGCCTGGAAGCTCCTGCACCGCACGAGGTCATCCCGGAGCTCGACCATCTGGCCCGTCGTTACCCCTGGGTGCTGGGCTCCGCCTGGCAAGAGCGCCTGCAGGTCTACGTTCACGACCCTCGGCCCCTGGTGAGGCTGGTCTCCACGGCTGCCCTCGAAGGGCGCCCCGAGGCCTTCGAACTGCTCCTGTCGATCGCCGAGAACGTGGCCGCTCCGCACCAGGGAGCCATCGCCCAGCAAGCCCTTGCGGGGAGCTTTGGCCTGAAGATCAAGCTGCCGGCCAACGCCTGGGAACATCGCATCCAGCGTGAATTGAGCTGGTGGAACGGAACCGGCTCCGATCAGGTGAACGCGCTCCTCGAGGCCGACGTGACCCGTTCTGGAGTGATCTTCAGGGGACTCGCCGAGAAGGAGGCCTTCCGTGGGAAGATCGCGGCATCGGTCGCCGTGAGTCTGCGAGAGATGGACGAGGAGGTGGCCCTGGGGGCCGTTGCTTTCTTGCTCGAGCTCGGAGACCCCGCTGCGGTCCCCGGTCTGGTGGATGCCCTCGACCGCCTGCCCGGCGCCGAGGAGTCGCTGTTGCTGGCTCTCGAGGGCTTGACCGGACGGAGCTTCGGCCGCGAAGCACGAGCCTGGCGCAGGGCACTGGCCCTCTAGCCGGCGCTGGCATCAAGGCTCGTAGTTGAACAGGTCGCTCGGGCCGTGCTGATGGCCCGTCGCCTGGTTCCAGGCCCGAATCACCTTGCCCATGGTGTTGGCCGTGAGCCGACGTCCCTTGATGGCCCGCGTCACCATCTTGTGGGTGAGTTGCTCGCTCGAGGCCGTCACCAGGTCCTTGGGCTTCAGGTCACGCTCGGCCATCAGGCCGGCCAGAGGCTGTTCCCCCAGCTCACGTCCGAACTCCTCGGAGCGGTCTACCTCGGGCTTCGAAGCGCCGCTGCCCGAGAGAGAGGGCAGGTAGGCGAGACCGCAGCGCAGGGCCTCGTCGAAGGTGAAGCCCTCGGCGGCCCGGGGCTGAAGGTCGAGCCCCACGCGCTGGAAGAGGAGGAAGGAGGCTCCCAGGAGTTCCCTGGAGTTCTGCTCGAGATAGGCGTGCACGGCCGCGACGCCAGCCTCGGGTGAATCCGCCTCGAACTCCCCCGCCATGACCGTCATCTCCGCCAGTCGTTCCGAGATCCACTCCCGGTCACGGACCTGCGAGGGGTTCTTCATCATGACCCCCAGCATGCCCGCCACGATCTTCTGGGCGCGTACGTCGAGGGTAGACAGGGCCTGGGTGACGTCTTCGGGGCCAG
>JAUIEE010000613.1 GCA_030428965.1 bacterium
TGGGGGAGGGAACTTCGGGCTGTGAAGTGGGGCAGAAGGTGATGATCGAACCGGGCATGACCTCAGGTCAGTCGAGCTTCGACCGCCAAGGGCTCGATCACTTCGCTCCGGACTACTCGATCCGCGGCGAGCATTCCGACGGACTCGATTGTGAGTACGTGGCGGTGGACGCGCGCTACCTGATGCCTCTCCCCGAGGGTCTCGATCCGGTTCAGGCGGCCGCCGTCCCGCTCGTCTTCCTGACCGCGTACGGGATGCTCGTCACCCGGGCCGGCTTGAAGGCCGGGGAGAGCGTGCTCGTGCTCGGCGGAGCGAGCGGCGTGGGCTCGGCGGCGATTCAGATCGCCAAGGATCGTGGGGCTCAGGTGATCGCGACGGCCGGCAGCGCGGCCAAGCTGGAGCTTTCGTCCGCGCTCGGAGCCGATCACGTCATCGACCATTCCCAACCGGACTGGGGCAAAGAGGTACGTGCCATCCAGAAAGGAGGCGTGGATGTCGTCTTCGAGCACGTGGGGCCGGCGACGTGGAAGACCTCCATGGCCGTGCTGGCACGGGGCGGGCGCCTGGTGACCTGCGGCGGAACGACGGGGCCCAAGGTCGAGGTCCTGCTCCCGCACCTGTTCATCAAGAACCAGAGCATCCTCGGCTCGACCATGGGGCCTCGGTCCGCTTTTCCGGAGATCTTCTCGAAGGTGGCCGAGGGCGCCTATCGTCCCGTGGTGGACCAGGTCCTGCCCCTTTCGGAGATCGCGCGCGCCCACGAGCTGCTCGAGAAGCGCCAGGTCGTGGGAAAGATCGTTCTCGTTCCCGGAAGGTAGTCCAAGGAGACGCCACGACATGCACCAAGCACAAGACGTGAAGCAGGCCGCGGTTCTCGGTTCGGGAACCATGGGGCACGGTATCGCCCAGGTGCTCGCCTTGGCGGGCGTTTCCGTGCGCCTGTTCGATGTTTCCACCGGAGCGCTCGAACACGCCCAGGGCCGCATTCGGGCCAACGTCCAGAAGGGCATCGATCGCGGCAAGGTCGATGCGGCCGAAGGGGCCCAGGCCCTGGAACGGGTCACGACCACGGATGACCTGTCCAAGGCGACCCGAGGCGTGCAGGTCGTGGTCGAGGCCATCCCCGAGCGGATCGAGCTCAAGCGCGAGGTCTTCGGCTCCCTCGGCGAGGCGACCGGGCCGGATGTTCTCCTGGCCACGAACACCTCGTCCCTGCCGATCACCGAGATCGCGGCCGCGGCGCGTCACCCCGAGCGGGTCGTAGGGATGCACTTCTTCAACCCGGTGCACATCATGAAGCTGGTCGAGGTCGTGCGCGCCGATCAGAGCTCCCCCGAAGCGGTGAGCTCGGCCCTGGACCTGGCGCGGCGTCTGGGCAAGGAGCCGATCGACGTCAAGGACAGCCCGGGCTTTGCCTCCTCCCGCCTGGGGCTGGTGATCGGGCTCGAGGCGATCCGCATGCTGGAGAGCGGCGTGGCTTCGGCCGAGGACATCGACAAGGCCATGACCCTGGGCTACGGGTTTCCCATGGGTCCCCTGCGCCTGACGGACCTGGTCGGCCTGGACGTTCGACTCTCGATCGCGGAATACCTGGCCCGGGAGGTGGGCTCCCACTTCGAGCCGCCCGCTCTCTTGCGTCAGAAGGTCGAGCGGGGCGAACTGGGGCGCAAGTCCGGCCGCGGTTTCTATGAATGGAACGACTAGTCCCTCGGTACGGACCCGAACGGAAATCTTCCCCGGAGCCCCACGCAGTCTGCTCCGGGTACCCGAACCCTCCTCACCCCACGTGAGCCGGAGCGCGTCATGAGCGACGACTGGAACGAAGAGCCCGCCCCCGAGAAGAAGGGCATCCCCAAGTGGGTCTGGATCGGATGTGGTGGGGGGTGCCTGGTGGCCCTCATCCTCGCCATCATCGCCGGCGTGGTCTTCGTC
>JAUIEE010000162.1 GCA_030428965.1 bacterium
GACCACCTCGCTCGGACGGGCCACGTCCACCAGGAAGTGGGAGCGCGTGAAGCTGAAGACGATGCTGACCTCGCTGGCCGTCAGGAGAACGGCGTCGACCACCAGGCCTTGTTTGCCGTGCAGGAGCACCAGGATCAGGGGAGAGACCTTTCTGCCGGACCGCAGGCGCCCGACGAGGTAGGCGCCGCTGCCGCGGTAGAAGACCGGCTCGATCAACTCGATGGCATCGAGCGGAGCCTTGCCTCGGCGTGACCGTTCGATCTCCGTGGCGACCAGGCGAGCGTCTCCCTCTTGATCGACGAAGGGGACGGAGAAGTCGTAGTGGGAGAGGATCGTCCCGACGAGGGTCTCCAGGCTGCCCTCGATCGGGTAGCGCCGGTGGATGGGTGCTCCGGGGCCGTAGCGCAGGCGCCGGGGATCCAGGTCGACGAACTCGATGTCCGGATCGACGCCGACCGTGGTGAAGATGTGGCGCGTCACCGAGTTGAAGAAGGTCTCGGCCAGCTCCCGGTCCCCGAGGCCGGCGACGGCCTCGGAGTAGTGCGCCTTCATGGTCTTCCAGACCACGTTGGAGCGCAGCTCCCCGTGCAGCAAGGTCCCCAGTTCGCTGACGACGCGCTCGAGCACGTCCCGGTAGAGGTCCAGCCGCCGCGTGGCGTCCTGCTGTCCGACGAGCCAGTCCCGGCGCTCGAAGTGGTGACGCGCCCGGCGGGTGATCTCGAGGAAGTTGCGCTGGAAGCGCCGATAGCCCTCCAGGATGGTCTGAGCGCCGTGCTCGGTCAGACGATCGTGGGCCACCGCCGATCCCCTACATGTGATCGATGACGGCGTCGGCGAACTTGCTGCAGGGGACCTCCTTGGCGCCCTCCATCAGTCGAGCGAAGTCGTAGGTCACGATCTTGTCGCCGATCGCTCCGTCCATGCCCTGGATGATCAGGTCGGCAGCCTCGGTCCAGCCCATGTAGCGCAGCATCATCTCTCCCGACAGGGTCAAGGAGCCGGGATTGACCTTGTCCAGGTCGGCGTACTTGGGGGCCGTGCCGTGGGTGGCCTCGAAGATGGCATGGCCGCTGTCGTAGTTGATGTTGCCGCCGGGGGCGATTCCGATGCCTCCGACCTGGGCGGCCAAGGCGTCGGAGAGGTAGTCCCCGTTCAGGTTCATGGTCGCGACGACGTCGAACTCCTTGGGACGGGTGAGGACCTGCTGCAGCGTGATGTCGGCGATGGCATCCTTGACGAGCACCTTGCCCGCGGCCAGAGCACTCTTCTGCTCGGCGTTGGCCGCCTCTTCGCCCTTGGCGGCCTTGGTCTTCTCCCACTGCTCCCAGGAGTAGGTCGAGTCGGAGAACTCCCGCTCGGCCAACTCGTAGCCCCAGTTGCGGAAGGCCCCTTCGGTGAACTTCATGATGTTGCCCTTGTGGACCCACGTGACGCTCTTGCGTCCGTTCTCGACCGCGTAGCGCAGCGCGGCGCGGGCCAGGCGTTCGGTGCCTTCCTGGGAGACCGGCTTGATGCCGATGCCGGCGCTGTCGGGGAAGCGGATCTTCTTGTACTCGGCCGGGAAGGCATCCTTGAGCAGCCCCAGGAACTTCTTGTTCGCCTCGCTGCCGCGCTCGAACTCGATGCCGGCGTAGATGTCCTCGGTGTTCTCCCGGAAGATCACCATGTCCACGTTCTGGGGTTCGCGCACGGGGGAGGGGACGCCCTTGAACCAGCGCACGGGCCGCAGGCACACGTACAGGTCGAGGATCTGGCGCAGGGCCACGTTGAGCGAGCGAATGCCGCCGCCCACGGGGGTCGTGAGCGGACCCTTGATGCCGACCAGGTACTCGCGGAAGGCGGTGATCGTCTCGTCCGGCAGCCAGTTGCCGAACTTCTCGAAGGCCTTGCCGCCGGCATAGACCTCGACCCAGCCCAGCTTGCGGTCGCCGCCGTAGGCCTTGGCGACCGCTCCCTCGAGCACGCGCTTGGTGGCACGCCAGATATCGGGGCCGGTGCCGTCTCCCTCGATGAAGGGCAAGATCGGGTGATCCGGAACGGAGAGCTTGCCGGCGTGGATCTCGATCTTCTCTGCGTCGGCCGGGGGCACGATTTCGGGCGTGGCGCTCATGGCGAGCCTTCTGGTCTTGGGTTGGACGGCGGTTCGAGGCGGGGGAGAGAATAGCGAGATCGTGCTGGGGGCGCACGAATGGCTTGGGTCTGGGCCAGGGCCGCTCGGGGAGGGGTCAGGTTCGCTGGAATCGGCCCCCGGGGTCGGTGCGAAGAGGTTATGCTCTCCGCCCAAAATCACGGATCCCCGGCGGCGCGGCGCCCACCCGGGACCCCCAGAACCCCTACCGGCACAGGCCATGAGCTTCGAAAAGCAACTCCAGAAGGTTCAGAGCCAGGATGGCTTCATCGCTGCCCTCGACCAAAGCGGCGGCAGCACCCCCAAGGCCCTCGGTCTCTACGGGGTGAAAGAGAGCGAGTACAACGGCGACGACGAGATGTTCGCCAAGGTGCACGAGATGCGCACGCGCATCATCACCAGCCCGAGCTTCGGGGGCGACCGCATCCTCGGAGCGATCCTGTTCGAGAACACGATGGACCGCGAGATCGGCGGCAAGGGCAGCGCCCAGTACCTTTGGGAGGACAAGCAGGTGGTGCCCTTCCTGAAGGTGGACAAGGGGCTTGCCGAGGAGCATGACGGCGCCCAGGTCATGAAGCCCATGCCCGAGCTCGACTCCCTGCTCGCCCGCGCCAAGAAGAACGGCATCTTCGGGACGAAGATGCGCTCGGTCATCAAGATGGCGAACCCCGCGGGGGTCAAGGCCGTCGTGGACCAGCAGTTCGAGATCGGCCGCCGCATCGTGGCCGCGGGCCTGGTCCCGATCATCGAGCCCGAGGTGGACATCCACAGCCCCGAGAAGGCCCAGGCCGAGGCCCTGCTCAAGGCCAACCTGATCGAGCACCTGAACGCCCTCGGGGCCAACGAGAAGGTCATGCTGAAGCTGACCCTGCCCGAGGAAGACAACTTCTACGCCGAGTGCATCGCTCACCCCAACGTCGTGCGCGTCGTCGCCCTCTCGGGCGGCTACTCGCGCAAGGAAGCGAACGAGCGCCTCGCGCGCAACAAGGGCATGATCGCCAGCTTCTCGCGCGCCCTCAGCGAGGGACTGAGCGCCCAGCAGTCGGATGCCGACTTCAACGCCATGCTCGACGCCTCGGTGGCCAGCATCTTCGAAGCCTCCAGGACCTGAGCCGCCGGCGTCGCCGCGAACGAGCCGTTCACTCCAGGAGTGGGCGGCTCTTTTTCGTTCGCGGGCCAGCTAGGCGCGTGCCGCGTCCTCCCAGCCCTGGCGTGGCTCTTCGCTCAGGTAGCGGTCGGCCTCGGGCCGTCCGGCGAACCGCATGCGGCGGGCATCCCAGCGCAGAGTCTCGTGCGGGAAGCGCAGGGCCACGTTGCCCAGGAGCGCCGTTTCGGTCAGCGCGGCCGAGTAGTCGAAGGGAGTGCTCGCGATCCCCTCTCCGCGGCAGGCATCGACCCACTGGTGCCAGTGGTCGATGCCGTCCAGGGTCGGAATCTCGACCTCGGCAAAGTCCGCCGTGGGCAAGAGCTGCGGAGGTCCGTACGGATTGGCGACCAGCGCACCCCGCGTGCCCACGAACAGGCAGGCGTTGCCGGGCAGGTCCTCCCGGGTGATGCCGAGCTCGGAGCAAAGGTCGACCGGAGGCTTCCTGCCGCCGTCGTGCCAGGTGAGCTGGAGCGGACCCCGGGTCGTCAGGCGGTTGGGGGCGAACTCGTAGTGGACGCGGGACCACAGCGGGTAGGTCTCGCCGTTGGGCCGCGGCCCGTCGGAGCGAACCGTGAGCGGAGCTTCGAGCCCCAGGAACCACAGGGCCGGGTCCATCAGGTGACAGGCCATGTCCCCCTGGGCGCCGGTCCCGAAATCTTCCCATCCGCGCCAGGCGAAGGGGTGGTAGCAGCCGCTCTTGTAGGGGCGCCTGGGCGCGCCGCCCAGCCACAGGTCCCAATCCAGCGTCTCGGGCGTCGGATCCGAACCCTCGGGTCGGCCCACGCCCTGGGGCCACCACCCGGCGGGACGATCGGTCCACACGTGAACCTCGTGGATCGACCCGATCAGATTGCGCTCGAACAGGTTGCGCGCCGCGGCGTAGTAGCCGTTCGAGTGGTTCTGGATGCCCATCTGGGTCACCACCCCGCTCTCTCGTGCCAGCTCGCGCACCGCGCGGGCCTCGGCGACCGTGCGGGTCAGCGGCTTCTGGCAGTAGACGTGCTTGCCGGCCGCCATGGCCGCGCGGGTGATGGGCGCGTGCATGTGGTCGGGCGTGCTGACGCTGACCGAGTCCACGTTCTCGAGTCCCCGGGCGAACAGCTCGCGCCAGTCGCGCCAGGTGCTCGCATTGGGAGCGAACTCGAGGGCCGCCTCGAACATGGCGCTGTCCACGTCGCACAGGGCGACGACGTCCACCTCGGGATGGGAGGCGATGCGCTGGACGTCGGCCAGGCCCATACCACCGACCCCGACTGCCGCGTGGCGTAGTCGGCCGGGGGTGAGGACACGACGAGGGGCGCTGGCGCAGCCCGCCAGGACCCAGCCCAGGCCATAGGTCGCGGTCGTGAGGAAGGCGCGGCGGTCGATCGTGTGGCTCATGGTCCCATGCTAGGTGGGCTGCGCGAGGCAATCCACGACCGGAACGCCCGCTAGCTCGGCAAGGGAGCTTCGAGCCAGTTCCGCAATCGCGCCCGCGCCCGGCGCAGGCGACCTTCGACCACCCGCTCGCCGATCCCCAGCAGGGCGGCCACCCGCGCGGTCGTCGTTTCCTCCAGGTAGAAGGCCTGGACGACCTCGCGCTCGGATTCCGGCAGACGTTCGACGGCGCGGCGCACGCTTTGCGCGCGTTCGCCGTCCTCGGACTCCGGGGCGGCGACGTCGGCGGGCAGCTCGACGTCCTGGCGACCTCGCCCTTCGCTGCGGTGCAGGTTGCGGGCGATTCCCGCCAGCCAGGGACCGACGTGCGCGTCGTCGTCGGGGTCACCCCGGAACCTCTCGCGCGACATCCACGCCTGGGCGAAGACCTCGAGGGCCAGGTCCTCGGCATGGGCGCCGGCGCCGCGAGCCAGGAGCAGACCGACCAGCGGGCCGCGCCAGGTGTCGACCCAGCGATCCAGATCGATCGACGGGCTCACGCGGGCTCCTCGCGAGGAGCGGAGGCGACCAGGATCAAGCAGAGGGTTACGAGCAAGAGCGCCCCCAGCATGTAACGGCGGTCGATGAAGTAGGTTGTCCAGGTGCTCCGAGAGTAGAAGTCCTGGAGGTCGAGATGGGACAATCCGGAGAGCACGGACCCTTCCGTGTCCAGGGAGCCCAGCGCCAGGGCATCCATGCGCCGGATCTCGATCCCCGCGCGCAGGCGCTCGAGGTCGATCTCCTCGGGGACTCCGAAGCGCCCCATGAGCCAGATCGCGTCCGCGGTGGTGGACCCGTCCGCACGGGGGGGCGGCGGCAGGAAGCGCCTCCCCTTGAACTCCGCGGAAGGCACGAAGCCGGCTCCGTCCTGGCCCTGGGCCAGCCAGCCCTCGCGCAACATGTCGTGGATCCTGTCCCGTTCCCCGTCCAGCTCGGCGAGTCGACCCAGCTCCTCGAGTCGGCTTGCGATGCTGCGCGTCGTGGAAAGGGCCCGGTACTCCTCAGCTTCGGGAAGCGAGGCGATCAGCTTGCGGGCCAGGGCGTCGCGCTCTTCGTCCGTTCCACGCTCGAGGCGAATCCATGCCAGGAGGGAAGGAGCTTCGAGCGAACCGGTGGCGAAGGTGGGGCGGGCTAGAACCGCCTGCAGATCGAAGCTGTCGGCCAGTTCCTCCATGCGCGCGGGCGATCGCGCGAACCAGACGGCCAGGGCGTCGGGATCCTCGGAAGGAGGCTTCCCGACGGAAGCAGGAAAGCGTGGCCAGGGTTGTCCGTCTTCCTCGAGACGGGCCGCGACGCGGCCGTACAGCTCGAGGCTCTTGCCGTTCGCATCGGGAGCGAAGCCCTGAACGTACTCGACCAGCTCGCTCCGTCGGGGCGGGTTCGGGAGGACGGTGGCGACCGCAGTCCAGAGCAGGAGTGCCGCGAAAACGAGGCTCACCGTGGCGATGGCGACCGACATGCAGCGCAGGCAGAAGAGCGTGACCCGGTCGGGGTGCTTCATCGGGATTGGGTCCGCGATACGGCGCCGGATGGCCTCCAGCCCCGTGAGCCCGCTCAGCCAGGCGCAGACAGCGGCCCCCGCGATCAGGACCCCGTTGATGGCGTAGCCGCGCACCCCATGCAGGTCCAGGAACCCGTGCAGACCCAGGCTGTAGAACCCGAGCCCTCCCACCAGGCCCACCGCCATGCGCCCGACCGCTCGACGCTGGATCAGGCCGTTGCGGGCGAGTTCCGCCGTGAGCAATCCGGCGACCAGCATCGAAGCGAGCAAGGCGACCACGACCGTCTCGGTGTGCTTCACGGCGATCAGGCCGAGCAGCAGGACGACCGAGAGGATGGCGTACCAGCGGTTGCGCTCCCACCAGGCCCGCATGACCTCGTCCGCAGGCGTGGCCGGGGCACGGGTTCCATCGGGGCTCCTTCGGAACGCCGCCCGTAGAGCCCCCACGAAGGTCAGCAGGATCATGCCCACCGAGATGGCCGGCATGGCGGCCAGAGCGGGCAGGAACTTGAGCGAGAGCTTTTTCCCGGCGGCTCCCGAGAAGAGAACGGCGGTGGGCAGCACTCCCGGGGGCAGAAGCGAGGCCGCCCACTGCAACCCCCTCGGGGCATGGAAGAACTTGGCCCGCTTCTCTTCCTCGCGTTCCTCGAGCTCCCCGATGCGTTCGCTCAGTCTCCGTGCGAAGTCGTCGGGCTCGGGGCGGGCGGGACGCAGAGCTTCCCGCAGCTCACGCTCGTCCAGGAGAAGGTCCGCAGGCTCGTCGGTCATCGGAAGTCCAGGGTAGGGGCTCGATCTCCCCTTGTCCGGAGAGCCTCCCAACCCACGGCTTTCCGCGGTTTTTTGCCAGGATCCGCCCCAGGGACCCTCAGAGGCAGCGTCTCAGGATCTCGAGGTCACGCTCGTAGGAGTCCGCCGTGAGGGCGCCGAAGGAGAAGCGCGCCATGGGTCCCAGAGGTCCGGACGCTCCGCGTCGGGCCATGTCGCACAGCCGTCCGGGCAGGATGGCCGCCTTCTTCCGGAAGAGCCGTTCGTTGAAGCTGTCTCCGTCGTCTCCCGAGGGCAGCCGACACCAGTGGTAGAAGCCTCCCTTGCCCGTGAACAGCTCCAGGCCCAGGGCCGCGAGACCTTCGCCGTAACGCTCGCGCTGGGCGTTGAAGAAGCTCGCCACGGCCGAGCGCGCCCGGGCGACGCGACCCAGCTCCAGCAGCTCGGTGACGTACAGCTGGGAAGCCCGACTCACCCCGCCCATTCCGAAGCTCGAGTAGTTGCGGAAGATCTGGATGTGCTCGCGCGCGGCGACGACCCAGCCGACGCGCATGCCCGGCACCTGCAGGCCCTTGGTCGCTGCCCCGACCACGAACAAGTTGGTCGCGTCGATGTCGCGAATGTGAGCCAGGGCGGAGATCGGCTCCGGATCGCCGTAGAACTCGTAGGCCTCGTCGATCAGCGCGCCGCGGCCCTTGCGCGAGTAGTGCTCGACCAGGGCGGACAGCTCCTCCGGAGTCGTCATCACCCCCGTGGGATTGCAGGGGTTGCTCTTGACGAGGAACAGGTCGTCGCCCTCGGGGTGGTCGGCGAGGGTGGGACGGAAGCGGTTCCCGGGATGGCTGGGGATCAGCACGCTCTCGCGGCCGAGGATCTGCAGCACGTCCCAGTAGGGCGTGTACTCGGTCTCCTCGATGGCGACCTTCCACCCATCGCGCAGGAAGGCGAGGGTCGTGAAGATCGCGGGGCGTCCCCCGGCGAAGACCGCCACGTTCTCGTGCGAGATGCCCGCGCCGTAGAACTCGTTGTAGTAGGCCGCGATCGCGCGGCGCAGGGTGGGCTCCCCGTCCGCCTTGGGATACATGCGATCCTCGGCGCTGATGCGGACCGAGGTCGGTAGCTCGGGACCGCCGGGGATCTGGGTCGTGAGGGGAAAGCCCTGGGCCCAGGGATGGGTTCCGGGTTCTCCGAGGTAACTCGAGGTCGCGTCCGCGAAGCGGAACAGGGTCTCGTAGACCCCCATGGGGGGGAATTCGCGCAGGATCATGGGAGGCAGCGGCTGGGATGGAGATCGGAGCGGCGGATTTCGCGCCCGGTCTCGCTTTCGATCAAGCGAATTCGCAGGGGAGCTGTACCCTCTCGCCCCAAGCCCGGGCCCCATCGACAGCTAAGGCCTTCGACTCCACCTCCCAAAAAGCCATGAGCTCCCTTCGCCTTCTCAGCGTCCTCGCCCTCTCCCTGCTGTGCGCCTGCAGCAGCATGGAACGCGCAGCCACCTGGAGCTCGGAGGCCGAGCTCCTCGAGGTGGCCGAGGGAATCCACCGGCGCGTCTTGACCCTGGACACCCACTGCGACTTCCGGCTCACGAACTTCACCGAGGAGCGCAACTACACGATGGAGCTCGACTCCCAGGTCACGCTGCCCAAGATGGAGGCCGGCGGACTCGACGTGGCCTGGCTGATCGTCTACACAGGTCAGGGAGACCTGGACGAGGCGGGCTACGCCAGGGCCCACGAGAACGCGATCGCGAAGTTCGACGCGATCCACCGTCTCTGCAGCGAGTACGCTCCGGATCGCATCGGCCTGGCGCGTACGTCGGAGGAGGCCCGCAGCCTGGCCGCCGAGGGCAAGAAGGTGGCCATGATCGGCGTGGAGAACGCCTACCCCGTCGGCCTGGACCTGGCCAACATCGAGGACTTCTACGAGCGCGGCGGGCGCTACATGTCGCTCTCCCACCAGGGTCACAGCCAGTTTTGCGACTCCAACACCGGCGAACGGGACGACGTCTGGCTGCACGGGGGCTTGAGCGACCTCGGGCGCCGGGCCATCGTCGAGATGAACCGGCTGGGGATGTTGATCGACCTGTCCCATCCCTCCAGGGCCGCCAACCTGGAGACCCTCGAACTCTCGCGCGCGCCGGTGATCGCCTCCCACTCCTCGGCGCGCGCGCTCAATGACGTCAGCCGCAACCTGACGGACGAGGAGCTCCTGCGTCTGCGCGACAACGGCGGGGTCGTGCAGACGGTGGCTTTCCAGAGCTACGTGAACGCCGACAAGCACGCCGCCTGGCGTGAGGTCTACAACGAGGCGCGGGAGCGCATCGCCGCGAGCATGGGGATCGAGATCCTCAGCTGGAGCGCACGCGGGGAGCTGCCCGAAGCGGAGCGCGTGAGCTACGACGACAGCATGGCGCGCCTGCGCAGGAAGCTCGAGCCCGAGCTGGACGCGATCGCGGCCCAGGCGCCGCCGGTGAACGTGGCGGACTTCGTCGACCACATCGACTACATGGTCGAATTGATCGGGCTCGAGCACGTGGGCATCAGCTCCGACTTCGACGGCGGAGGTGGCGTGCAAGGTTGGAGCGACGCCAGCGAGACCCTGGCGGTGACCGTGGAGCTGGTGCGCCGCGGCTATTCCGAGGGCGAGATCGCCCAGCTGTGGAGCGGGAACCTGCTGCGGGTCCTGGACGAGGCCCAGGCGGTGGCGCGCGAGATCCAGGCCGAAGGCTAGGGGGCTCCGTTCGTCCGGAAAAGCTCGGAACGCAGGACGGCTTCCAGAAGGTCCGAGAGTCCTGCCGTCGGTCCCCCCGCCCGTTCCAGGATGGCTTCGACGTCGTCCTGATCCGCCGCGCCCAGGGTGCGTCCCAGGTGAGGGTGCATGGGGCGCGCCGCCCAGGCTAGCCGATCTCTCGAGTCGGGGGCCCTGCTCGGCCTCCCTCAGTGCCCGGGAGCGCCCAGGCGGGGTTTGGCCTGGGGTTCGCCCAGCCGGCGGGCCAGCTGATCGCGCTGCGCCTCGGCGTAGCCCAGCGCCCGGGCCAGAGTGGCCTCGCGCTTGCGAGCCCGCTCGAGCTCGTCCTCGAGTCGGTCGCAGACGCGCTGGGCTCCGCGCTCGACCCGGGCCGAGACGTCCAGCTCTCCGCGCATGCGCGCGTTCTGGAGCTCGAGCTCACGGATGCGCGCGCGCTGCTGAATGAGCCAGCCTGTGGTGCGGGCATCGATGCGCGGCCTGGAGGCCAGGGGCAGCGGTGCGGGGGCCTCGGGGCGGGGGACTTCGACCTCGTTCAGCTCAGGTTCACTCGTCATCTCGAAGCCCGGTGTACGAAACCCGAAGGTAGAATCAAAGGCGCGTTCGAGAAGCTCTCCCGCATCTCGTGCCCGGACCCATGCTGCGCACCCTCCTCGCGGTTTTTGCCCTCGTCGGCTGCACGAGCCTGCCGGAGTTGCCCCCGGACCTGGGGCCCGAGCACGCCCGCCTGGCCATGCTGACCGGCCACTGGGAAGCCACGAACCGAGCCGAGTTCGCCGACGGAAGAGCTCCCCTGGACATCGACGTCGACGTGCGGGCCGACTGGGAGCTGGGCGGGCGCTTCGTCGTGGCCCGTTCGCGCTTCGTCTACGGGGACCCGAGCCTGGCGCCCACCGAG
>JAUIEE010000614.1 GCA_030428965.1 bacterium
CCGCCGCGATCTACGCCAAGCTGGAAGCCGAGGCCCGCGGTCAGTACGAGATCCTGGCCAAGAAAGGGGATGGTCTGAAGCGCATCGTCGAAAGCTGCGGAGGGTCCCAGCAGGCCTTCCAGATGCTGATGCTCGAGCATCTCGATCATCTCTCCGAGACCGCGGCCAAGGCCATCTCGAACGTCAAGTTCGACAAGGTCATCGTGTGGGACGGCGGACAGGGCTCCGACGGGAACACCGGCACGAGCGGCTTCCTGCGCGGCCTGGGATCGGCGCTGCCCCCGATGATGCAGATCATGCGGGACGTCGGCGGCGTCGAGATGCCGGACTACTTCGGCAAGCTCATGGACGACAAGGAGGAGAAGTCGGTACCGCCTGCCCCCGAGGTCGACGTCGAGCCGGAGCCGGAGTCCAAGGCGCCGAAGTCGAAGCCGAACGGGGCTTCCCGAGGACCGGACGAGCCCTCCGCCAACTGAGCCATGAGGAGTCGACCCCGGCGCAACCGCAAGAGCGCGCTCGTACGTGCGTGGACAGCTGAGTCGAGCGGGCTCTCGGCCGCGCGGCTCGTGTACCCGCTGTTCGTGCACGAGCACTCGGCCGACGTGCCGGTGGGTTCCATGCCGGGCTGCGCGCGCCTCTCGGCCGAAGGCCTCCTGCGGGAGGTCGACGGCGCCCTCGAGGACGGGATCGGGGCCGTGTGCCTGTTCCCCGCGCTGGACGAGGACCAGAAGACTCCTCGGGGCGAGGAAGCCTCGAACCCCGAGGGCCTGATCCCGCGCTCGGTGAGCGCGCTCAAGGCGCGCTGGCCGGAGCTGGTGGTCGTGACGGACGTGGCCCTCGATCCCTACTCGAGCGACGGGCACGACGGCATCGTGTCCGCGGGCCGCATCCTCAACGACGAGACGGTCGCCGTGCTGGTCGAGCAGGCCCTGTGCCAGGCCCGGGCCGGGGCGGACGTGATCGCCCCGAGCGACATGATGGACGGTCGCGTGGGGGCGATTCGTGACGCGCTGGACGGCGAGGGCTTCGAGGAGGTCTCGATCCTCAGCTACACGGCCAAGTACGCCTCGTCCTTCTACGGTCCCTTCCGGGACGCCCTCGACAGCGCCCCCAAGGCCGGCGACAAGAAGACCTACCAGATGGACCCGCGCAACGTGCGCGAGGCCGTGCGCGAGGCGCGTCTGGACGAAGAGGAAGGCGCCGACCTGCTCATGGTCAAGCCCGCCGGCCCGTACCTCGACGTGCTGCGCGCCCTGCGGGAGTCCACCGAGCTCCCCCTGGCCGCCTACCAGGTCAGCGGGGAGTACGCGATGCTCAAGGCCGCGTCCCAGGCCGGTTGGCTCGAGGAGAAGAGCGCCGTGCTCGAGAGCCTGCAGGCGATTCGCCGAGCCGGCGCCGACGTGATCCTGACCTACTACGCGCGCCAGGCGGCGCGCTGGATGGCCTAAACGAACGTACGGTGCCGCAGCAATTCGCTACATCCACGCTGCGCGAGCAGGCACTTTCCTACCCCGCGGGTCGTGGATGTAGCGAATTGCTGCGGCACCGTACGTTCGTTTGGAAGGGGGTCAGAAGCCTTCTTCGGGGCTCACGCCTTCCTTGGCCTTCACGATGATCCCGTTCTCGAGCAGGAGCTCGGCCGGCGTCGTCAGGATGTAGTCGACCGTGTCCGGGAGCGTGGCGTGCCGCACGAAGTTACCGGTCGGCATGACCTGCACGACCTTGTTCTCCTCGGAGTCGTGCTTCTCGGCCAGGCGCACGAGGACGAGCGAGCGCTGCCCGCTCTCCTGCATCGACATGAGCTCGAGGTGTTCGGCGCAGTGGTCGCAGGTGTTGCGGTAGAGCACCCACAGGGCGTCGAGGGGGAGGTTGGGCACGTCGAGGCGACTGGCGAGCGGCGTGTCCAAGATGTCCTGGCCTACCCA
>JAUIEE010000163.1 GCA_030428965.1 bacterium
GGGAGGACCCGCTGCGGTCTGGGGCGCCCAGCAGCGGATGCTGCGGGTTCAGGTGATCGGGGCGAGCGGAGCGGTGGGGCGCGAGGTCGTCGGGGCTCTGCTCCGGGCGGCCCATCCTCTCTCCCACCTCGGGCTCTACGCGCGCACCGAAGGAAGTCTCAATTGGCGCGGGCAGTCCCTCGCCGTGCATCCCCTCGAACGGGGGCTCCCCGCGGCGGACCTGGCTTTCCTTTGCACGCCCGCCGAGCTCGGACCTCGCCTGGCACCTGTGCTCCTGGGAGGAGGTACGCGGGTGGTGGACCTCAGTGGCGGGAACCGCTGGCGTGAGGACGTCCCCATGGTCCTCGGGGGGATTTCCCAGCAGGGCCTCGGACCCTTCACGAGCCACGTGGCCCTGCCCGGACGGACCACCTCGATCCTCGCGCGACCGCTGTGGTACCTGGACCGGGCCTACGGCCTGAAGGAAGTTCAACTGGTCGTGATGCGCTCGGCGGCCGCCGACGGAGCCGGGGGGATCCTCGCCCTGCGTGGCCAGGAGAGCCGGGACGTCCAGGGGCGGGAGGGCAACCTCAGGCCCGGGGGAGGTCGGGCCCTGGTCGATGGCAGTTGCTCTGCGGAAACCGAGATCCTCTGGGATCTGCGCCACCTGTTCGTGCGCTCGGATCTCCCCCTGGAGGTCTCGGTGATCGAGGCCGACGTCGAGCGCTGCGATGGGATCATGGCGCATTTGGAGCTCGAGCGTTGTCCCACCCCGGCCGAGGTCTACCAGACCTTGAAGGGCTCTGCGGGGATTCAGGTCCACACCGATCCCCGCTCCCCGAGCGCCCTGTGCGCCGAGGGCAGTGAGCAGGTTCACGTGGGGCGGATTCGCACGGGATCCCGCGGCCCCGGCTCGCTATGCTTTTTTGCCGTCGGCGATCAGCTCCGCCTCGGGGCAGCGGCAGCGGCCCTGGAGGCCGCCTCGCGGCTCCAGGCGAGCGGCTGATCCCTCCAAACTCCGGTTCCCCCGCACCCCGTATCCGCGAGCCCGGTTCCACCCCGGTATCGGGCCCCATTGCCGCGTCCCAGGCCCATCCTGCGAGCATGGATCTCAACGAAATGCGCAAACTCGTTCGGCTCATGATCCGCGCGGATCTGACCGAGCTCGAGATCGACGATTCCAACCAGGGCCTTCGGGTCCACCTGAAGCGACCGGACACCAAGGGCGGGGACTCCGTCGTCCAGCCCGTGGTGCACGTCGTCGGGGGAGGAGGTCCCGGTGGTCCGCACCCGGCCGAGCCCGGGGCGGCGACCACCGCTGCGGCGGGCAGCGGCGAACGGGAGGTCCCCCCCGGCACCGACACCTTCGCGAGCCCGATGGTCGGGACGTTCTACCGCTCGGCGTCCCCCGATGCCGAGCCGTTCGTGGAAGTGGGCTCCCGGGTCACCGAGGACAGCGTGCTGTGCATCGTCGAGGCCATGAAGGTCATGAACGAGATCAAGGCCGAGATGCGCGGTGAGATCGTCGAGATCCTGGTGGAGAACGGCGAGCCCGTGGAGTTCGGGCAGGCGCTGTTCCTGATCAAGAGGACCTGATGTTTCGCAGGGTTCTGATCGCCAACCGCGGGGAGATTGCCCAGCGGATCATCCGGGCTTGTCGAGAGCTCGGCATCGAGAGCGTGGCCATCTATTCGGAAGCCGACGCCGACAGCATCTACCTGCGCCAGGCGGACGACACCATTTGCGTGGGCCCAGCGCCCGGCGCCAAGTCCTACCTCAACATTCCGGCCATCATCTCCGCGGCCGAAATCGCCGACGTCGAGGCCATCGTTCCGGGCTACGGTTTCCTGGCGGAGAACTCGCACTTCGCGGAGGTTTGCCGCTCCTGCAACATCCAGTTCGTCGGTCCGGATCCGGAGACGATCGAAGCCCTCGGCAACAAGGCCAATGCGCGCGAGATGGCGATCCGAGCGGGCGTTCCGGTCGTCCCCGGTTCCGACGGGCCGGTCGAAGACGAAGAGGAAGCCATGCGCGTGGCCCGGGACATCGGCTTCCCCGTCATGATCAAGGCCTCGGCCGGAGGGGGCGGGCGCGGGATGCGCGTGGCCTCGAACGATCCCAGCCTGATCAACGCCTTTCACGCCGCTCGCTCCGAGGCCGAGGCGGCCTTCAACGACAGCACCGTCTACCTGGAGAAGTTCGTCGAGAACCCGCGCCACGTGGAGATCCAGGTGCTGGGGGACCGCTTCGGCAAGGTGGTGCACCTGGGCGAGCGAGACTGCTCCGTTCAGCGGCGGCACCAGAAGCTGATCGAGGAGTCGCCCTCCCCGGCCCTCGGCCAGAAGCAGCGCGAGGCCATGGGCAAGGCCGCCGTGGCCATCTGCAAGGAGGCCAACTACCACAACGCGGGCACGGTCGAGTTCCTGCTCGACCGAAATGGGGATTTCTACTTCATCGAGGTCAACGCACGCATCCAGGTCGAGCATTCGGTCACCGAGCTGGTCACGGGCATCGATCTGATCCACCAGCAGCTGCTCCTGGCCGGTGGGGAACCCCTGAGCTTCAGTCAAGACGACATTCGGACCGATGGACATGCCATTGAATGCCGTATCAACGCGGAGGACCCCAGCCGGGACTTCCAGCCCTCGCCGGGGATGGTCGATCTGTTCGTACCTCCAGGGGGGCCCGGGGTGAGGGTCGACTCCCATTGCTACAGCGGCTACCGCATCCCGAGCTACTACGATTCGATGATTGGCAAGCTCATGGCCCACCGCTCCGATCGCCGCCAGGCGATCGCGACCATGTTGCGAGCTCTGGACGAGTTCGTCATCGACGGCCCGAAGACGACCATCTCCTTGCAGCGCAGGATCCTGGAGCACTCGGATTTCCGCGCGGGCGAACACGACACGGGCTTCGTGGAGCGCTACTTCTCGTCCCTCACGCGGATCAGCTCGTGAGACGTCTCTTCCCCGTTGTTCTCGCCCTCGCGTTCTCGGGGTGCCAATCCAACCAGCTGAGCGTGGGGCCGATGCCCTTCGATCCGGGCACGGCCAGCTACCGGCAGGTTCAGGCCGGTCCCCTGGAGACCCTGGTCGTGCGCCACTCCGACCCGGTGCGGGTGCGGCGCCCGGATTCCGATGCGGGCTATCCCCTGGCCTACTACCACAAACGGGAGCGCTTGCCCTCGGGCAGCTGGGTCTACTGCGAGGCGGGGGGCCGGGCCGAGATCCTGTGGCCCGGAGATGCGAGCTCGGTGCTGTTCTCCGGCCCGAGCGCGGCGATCATCGGTGAGCCGACCCGGGACGAAGCCCTGGTCAGCCTGCAGCGCGTCACCTACGCGCGTCTCATCCTCACCCCCGAGGACCGCGTGGCCCTGCCCGGCGGAGCGATCCTGCGCGGGGACCCGGTGGCGCCCAGCGGCCCCTTCGTGCTGGAGCGTCTCACCGGAGAGCTCCTGCGCCTGACGAACCAGTCGTCCCAGACGGTTCAGTTGCAGTACCGCGACTCCCTGATCGACCTGTCCCCCGCGGACGCGGTGGACCTGCCCCTCATGAGCTCGACTCCGATCCCCGAGGTCGAGGAAGAGTCCGTGTCCCACGACGGACTGAGCGTGAACTTCACGGGCGAGCTGGAGGCCCGCACGCAAGCCTCGAGCCAGGGCGGAATCCTGCTCGAGGCCACCTCCGACGCCGCGGTCGATGGCCTGGGCGTGCGCGTTTCGCTCGCGCCGGGGGACAAGGCCATCTTTCGAAGACTAGCCCAGAACACCTCTCCCCGTCCCACGCGAGAGGAAACGTCCCAGGCCGAAGAGACACCCGAATGAGCAAACCCCGCGTTCTGATCACCGGCGGTGCCGGATTCCTCGGCAGCCACCTCTGCGACCGCTTCCTGGCGGACGGCTACGAGGTGATCTGCATGGACAACCTGGTCACGGGCGACCTGCGCAACGTGGAGCACCTGTTCTCCGAACCGGACTTCCACTACCACCACCAGGACGTCACCGAGTTCATCCACGTCCCCGGGCGCCTCGACGCCGTGCTGCACTTCGCGAGTCCGGCCAGTCCGATCGACTACCTGGAGCTGCCCATTCAGACCCTCAAGGTGGGGTCCCTCGGAACCCACAAGGCTCTGGGGCTGGCCCACGCCAAGGGGGCGCGCTTCCTCCTGGCTTCGACCTCGGAGTGCTACGGGGACCCCCTGGTGCATCCCCAGAAGGAGGACTACTGGGGCAACGTGAACCCGGTCGGACCGCGCGGGGTCTACGACGAGGCCAAGCGGTTCGCCGAGGCCATGACGATGGCCTACCACCGCTGCCACAAGGTCGAGACGCGCATCGTTCGCATCTTCAACACCTACGGGCCGCGCATGCGTCTCAACGATGGTCGCGCCCTCCCGGCCTTCATGTCCCAGGCGCTCCGGGGCGAAGACCTCACCGTGTTCGGCGACGGGTCGCAAACCCGTTCGTTCTGCTACGTCGACGACCTGATCGAGGGGATCTGGCGTCTGTTGCACTCGGACGAGGTCATGCCGGTGAACATCGGCAACCCCTCGGAGATGACGATCCGTCAGTTCGCCGAGCAGGTGCTCGCCATCACGGGCTCCAAGTCGCAGCTGACCTTCAAGGAGCTGCCCCAGGACGATCCCAAGGTGCGCCAGCCCGACATCACCAAGGCGCGTGCCACCCTGAACTGGGAGCCCCGGGTCGAGCTCGAGGTCGGGCTGCGCAAGACCCTGGAGTACTTCAAGGAGCGCATCGAGCTCAAGGAGACGGTGCGCTAGCCGTGTGCGGAATCGTTGGAGCGTTTCGTCGGACGGGGGACGTCCTTCCGACGCTGCTGGACGGGCTCAAGGTGCTCGAGTACCGGGGCTACGACTCGGTCGGCGTGGGCTTGGTCCAGGGACCGGGCCTGACGATTCGACGACGGGCGGGACGGATCGACGAGCTGGCGAGCCGGGTGCTCGCCGAGCAGGCCCAGGGCGGGCTGAACGGATCGGTCGCCGGTATCGGTCACTCCCGCTGGGCCACCCACGGTCCGCCGACGGACGAGAACGCCCACCCCCACATGGATGCCGGCGGGCGCATCGCCCTCATCCACAACGGCATCATCGAGAACTACGCCGAGCTCAGGGAAGAGCTGATCGGAGCGGGCGTCGAGTTTCACTCCGAAACGGACACGGAGGTCCTCGCCCATCTGATCGGGCGGGAGCTGGCCGCGGGGGGGCGGCTCGCCGACGCGGTGCGGCGTGCGCTTCCGAGGGTGCGCGGCTACTACGCGATCGCCGCCCTCGCCCATGAAGACGGCGAGGTGCAGCTGGTGTGCGCCCGTGAAGGTCCGCCCCTGTGCGTGGCGGTCGACGAGGACGGGGCCTGGTTGGCTTCGGACGTGCTGGCGATCCTGCCCCATACCCGGGAGGTGATCTTCCTGGAGGACGGTGACGTGGCCGAGCTCGAGCCCGGCAAGGTGCGCGTCACGGATGGCAAGGGGGTCGAGGTCGATCGACCGGCCCGAACCATCGAGTGGGAGATGGAGGCCTCGGACAAGGGGAGCTTCCCGCACTACATGCTCAAGGAGATCCACGAGCAGCCGGACGTCGTTTCGCGCACGCTCTACGAGCGTCTGGATCTCGACGCCGGCGACGTTCGGCTGGACGGTGACTTCTGGAGCGACGAGAGCCTGGGGAACGTGCGTCGCGTCCAGGTCCTGGCCTGCGGCACGGCCTTCCATGCCGGCCTGGTGGCCCGTTACTTGATCGAGGGGTTGGCCGGGGTGCCCGTCGACGTGGACTACGCCTCCGAGTTCCGCTACCGCTCGCCGATCCTCGCGCCCGGAACCCTGGCGCTCGGCGTCAGCCAATCGGGGGAGACCGCCGACACGCTGGCCGCCCTGCGGCTGGCGGGCAAGCTGGGGTGCGCGCGTGCCTCGATCTGCAACGCGATTGGCAGCACGATGGTTCGTGAGTCCGATGCCACGTTGCTCATCCATGCCGGCCCCGAGATCGGCGTGGCGAGCACCAAGGCCTTCGTGGCCATGCTCGTGGCGGCCTACCTGATGGCGGTCCGGCTGGGGCGAGCCCACGGGCGCATTTCCCAGGAGGAGGGGCGCGAGCTCCTGGCCGGGCTGCGCCAGATCCGCCCGCACCTCGAGCACATGCTCACCCGCGAGGCCCAGGATCACATTCGCGACATCGCGCGAAGGCACAGTTCTGTCAAGGGGTTCCTGTTCCTCGGCCGGGGCATCAACTACCCCATCGCCCTGGAGGGGGCTCTCAAGCTCAAGGAGATCTCCTACGTCCACGCCGAGGGCTATCCCGCCGGAGAGATGAAGCACGGGCCCATCGCGTTGATCGAGCCGGGGATGACGACGCTGGTGATCGCCTCCCAGGACTCGGTGGCGGACAAGGTGCGGGCCAACATCGAACAGGTGCGCGCCCGGGGCGGGCAGGTCATCGCCGTCGGCGCGGACCCCGGCAGCCTCGAGCTGGCGGAGGACAAGATCGAGGTGCCCGAAGTGGGGCCTTGGCTCTCTCCTCTCTTGAACGTGGTTCCCCTGCAGCTCTTCTCCTACTTCGTTGCCCTGGAGAAGGGCTGTGACATCGACAAGCCACGCAACCTCGCCAAGAGCGTGACCGTGGAATGAAGTTCGCATCCGAGAGCAAAGCACGATGAAGAGGGTCCTTGTAACAGGTGGTGTCGGGTTCATCGGCTCCCACGTTTGCCAGCACCTCATGGCGCGCGGGGATCAGGTCTGGATCCTCGACAACTTCAACGACTTCTACGATCCGAGCATCAAGCGCGAGAACGCGAGCGGTCTGGCCGGCGCCAAGGTCATCGAAGGGGACATTCGGGACGAGGCCCTGGTCGCGCAACTCTTCCAGGACGGCAACTTCGACGGAGTCGTTCACCTGGCCGCCATGGCCGGCGTGCGGCGGTCCCTGCAGGACCCGTTGCTCTACTCGGACGTGAACGTGCGCGGGACCCAGATCCTGCTGCAGCAGCTGGAGAAGCGCCCCGAAGTGCCCTTCGTTTTTGGCTCTTCCTCGAGCGTCTATGGCGCCAACGAGAACGTCCCGTTCTCCGAGAAGCACGACATCCACTGCCCCGTATCGCCCTATGCGGCAACCAAGCGCGCGGGGGAGCTCCTGTGCTTCACGCACCATCACCTCTACGGCAACCCCATCGCTTGCCTGCGCTTCTTCACGGTCTACGGGCCGCGCCAGAGGCCGGAGATGGCGATCCACAAGTTCGTGCGCCACGCCGTGAACGGGGATCCGATCCCGTTCTTCGGGGATGGTTCGACGCGCCGCGACTACACCTTCGTGGCGGACATCGTGGACGGGGTCGTGCGGGCCCTGGACCGCGCCCGGGATTATCAGATCTACAACCTGGGGGAGTCTCAGACGACGTCGCTCTCCGAGCTGGTCCAGTTGATCGGCGAGGTCACCGGGTGCGAGCCCGTCCTGGATCGCCAGCCGCTCCAGCCGGGAGACGTGATGGTGACCTACGCGGACGTCTCCAAGGCCCGGGCCGAGCTCGGCTACGCGCCTTCCACGGACATCCGAGAGGGATTGGAGCGCTTCTTCGAGTGGTACCGAGCCAGGATGGTCCGGGTCGGCTGAGCACGATTGAAGCCCGCTGGGGGCGAGGGTAGGGTATCGCGCTCGCTTCCGGACGAGGCCTTGGCCCCCGGAAGAGACACGGGCCGGACCCGGGCGACCGCCTCCCGGAGAAACGCACCCCCCAGGCGAAAACGGCGGCAACGAGAATCCATGAAGGGCGTCATCCTCGCCGGCGGTCTTGGTACCCGGCTCTATCCTCTCACCAAGATCACGAACAAGCACCTCTTGCCGCTCTACGATCGGCCGATGATCTACTACCCGATCGAGGCGCTCGTGAACGCTGGCATCAGCGACATCATGATCGTGACCGGGGGACGCAAGTCGGGGGACTTCCTGAGCCTGCTCGGCAACGGCTCGGACTTCGGACTCAAGCACCTGAACTACACCTACCAGAAGGGTGAGGGGGGCATCGCCGAAGCGCTCGGCCTGTGTGAGCACTGGGCCAAGGGGGAAGACATCTGTGTGATCCTGGGCGACAACATCATCGAACGGAACATCGCCGCGGCCGTGCGTGACTTCACCGCCCAGGGCGGGGGGGCCAAGATCATGCTCAAGAAGGTGCACGATCCCGAACGCTTCGGTGTGGCCGAGCTGCACGGCGACAAGGTGGTCTCGATCGAAGAGAAACCGAAGGCACCCAAGTCGGACCTGGCCGTGATCGGCATCTACATGTACGACGGTCGCGTCTTCGAGTACATCAAGACCCTCGAGCCTTCCGATCGCGGGGAGCTCGAGATCACCGACGTGAACAACCACTACATCCGCGACGGCTCCATGACCTACGAGGTGCTCGAAGGTTGGTGGACCGACGCGGGAACCTTCGACTCGCTCCTCAAGGCCAGCAACCTGGTCGCCCAGGGGGGAGCCAACCGGGTCGATCCTTGATCGGTACCAAGCGGGAGGGACGCGTCCTCGTCACCGGTGCGGCCGGCATGCTGGGCAGCCAGCTCCTGCGCACGGCTCCCGATGGGCTGGAGGCCTTCGGCACGGACGTCGCGCCTGGCCAGGACCCGCAGGTGCCCGTGCAGGCCCCCGGCGTCGACCTGACCGACCGAGCCCAGGTCTCGCAGCTGCTCGACGGCGAGGGGCCGTTCGTGGGGGTGTTGCACGGCGCGGCCTACACGGCCGTGGACAAGGCCGAGGAGGACGTTGACCTGGCCCACCGGGTCAATGCGCTGGCCCCCGAGATCCTGGCCCAGGCCTGCAGGGAGCGCCAGGTTCCCATGGTGCTCGTCAGCACCGACTTCGTCTTCGACGGCCGGGCCGACTCGCCCTATGGCGTGGACGATGAGCCTTCCCCGATCGGCGTCTACGGTCGCACCAAGTTCGAGGGCGAGGAACGAGCCCGGGCCGCCTGGGCCGACGGGCTGGCCACCGTCCGCACCCAGTGGCTCTACGGTCCCCGCGGAAAGCACTTTCCCGGCACGATTCTGCGGCTGGCGTCGGAACGCGACGAGCTCAAGGTGGTTGCAGATCAAGTGGGATCTCCGACGACCACGATCGAGCTCGCCCCGGCCCTCTGGGACACCCTGCGCCTGGCCCCGCCCGGCACCTACCATGGCGCCTGTGAGGGCGTCTGCAGCTGGTACGACCTGGCCGCCGCCACGCTCGAGATCTGGGCCCGCCTGGATCGGGGTGCAGACGCGCAGCGGTGGAGTCAGGTGAAGGTGAATCCGTGCACGACCGAGGAGTTTCCTCGACCGGCGCCGCGGCCGGCCTACAGTGCCCTGGACAGCTCCAAGCTGGCCCAGGTACGGGGCCGCACCCTGAAACCCTGGAAAGAAGCACTCGAGGACTTCCTGAAGCAAGAAGCCCGACCCCCGACGCCGTCGGTCCCCCACGAGAACTGAAACGATGTCTGAGCGAACCCTCTTGGTGACCGGTGGAGCCGGCTTCATCGGTAGCAACTTCATCCTGCAGATTGCCGAGCAGCACCCGGATTGGCGCATCGTCAACCTGGATTCCCTGACCTACGCCGGCAACCTGGAGAACCTCACGCAGGTGGAGGGGAGTCCCAACTACACCTTCGTGCACGGCGACATCTGCAAGGAAGAGGACGTCGAGCGCGCCTTCGAGAGCTGTGCCGGGGGAGGCGATGTTGCCGTGGTGCACTTCGCCGCGGAGAGTCACGTCGACCGCTCGATCCTGTCGGGCATGCCCTTCGTCGAGACCAACGTCAAGGGCACCCAGGTGCTCCTCGACAGTTCCCGTGCCAAGGGCGTGGAGCGCTTCGTGCACGTCTCGACCGACGAGGTCTACGGCTCCCTGGGGGCGACCGGGCTGTTCCACGAGGGCACGCCCCTGGCCCCGAACTCGCCCTACTCGGCCAGCAAGACGGCCAGCGATCTACTGGTGCGGGCAGCCCACAAGACCCACGGCTTTCCCGGGCTCATCACCCGCTGCTCGAACAACTACGGCCCGTACCAGTTCCCCGAGAAGCTCATCCCGCTCTTGATCGCCAACGCCAGCGAAGACAAGGCGATCCCGGTCTACGGGGACGGGATGCAGGTGCGGGACTGGCTCTACGTGCGGGACCACTGCGAGGCCATCCTGCGCGTCCTGACGGACGGGAAGGACGGCGAGGTCTACAACATCGGCGGCAACAACGAGTACCCGAACATCGAGATCGTGAAGATGGTCCTCTCGATCCTGGGGAAGCCGGAGTCCCTGATCACCTACGTGAAGGACCGGCCGGGACACGACCGCCGCTACGCCATCGACGCCAGCAAGATCCGCGATCAGCTGGGCTGGGAGCCCCGACATTCCTTCGAGCAGGCACTGCCCTTGACCGTGCGGTGGTATCAGTCGCAAGATGTTTGGCTACAAAGGGTTAGGAGCGGCGAGTATCGTGACTACTACCAGCGGCAGTACGGTTCCTGAGCCCCCGTTCAACCTTTCGGGGAGTCGGTCCGATAGTCCCGACGTCCGCGCTACCCCCCTAGGAGCGCCCCGGAGGAGATGACGAAGCCGATTTCCACACCCC
>JAUIEE010000164.1 GCA_030428965.1 bacterium
CGTCGGGTCGGCGGGCGATCCGTCGCCGCGCACGCTCGGGAGCTCCCCGTAGCGACCGTCGTCGTCCCCGACATCGGTCGTCGACCAGTCGAGTCCGAGCGGATCGAGAGAGAGGGTCCAGAGCTCCTCTCCGGCCTCGTCGGCGTCGGCGACGAAGTACAGGTCGGTGCCGGAGCGCGTCAGGTCCCGCGGGTTGGACGACCCGGAACCGGGCCGCACGTCCGCCAGGACGCGCGTGCCCTGCGGCGTGCCGTCGGTGATCCACAGCTCGGTGCCGTGCGCCGGGTCCGTGGCGGCGAAGACGGCCGCGCCGGTGCTCCCCAGACGCAGGAACCCGTACGGCCGCGCGTCCGCCGCGCCGGGTGCGATGTCCTTCACGATCGAGAAGCCGTCCGCCGTCCGCGTGTCGATGCGCGCCAGCTCCAGACCGTGGTCTCGCGTGATGGCGGCGAAGACCACGTGCGGGCCGACCTGTTGCGGGCCGATGTCGCTGAGCGCGGGATTGTCTGATCCCCAGCCCGGACGCACGTTCGCCGCCCGGATCGTGCCCGTGGCGGTGCCGTCCGAGCGCCAGATGGAGTCGTCGGTGGCCGACGCGAAGTAGGCGTGGCGGGCCGTTCCCCACAGGGAGCGCGTCTCCCGTCGGAGGAGCTCGTCGCTCCCCGGGATCGCGACGGTCAGGATCGTCCGCAGCTCGGCGTCCGGCGTGAGGTCGAGCTGGTCCGAGACGACCTGCTCGGCCAGGGCACGGTCTGCCTCTGCCCGACCACCGAGCGCGATCTCGCCGACGGGGTCGGCCCGGCCCGCCGGCTGGCCGATGCCGGGGCAGGACTGTCGCTCGGCTCCGACTCAAACGCCCTGATCGACCCGTTCGAGGAGGCTCGGGCGGTCGAGCTCGGCCAGCGCCTGGTCACCGGTGAGCGCGGTATCCATGCCCCGGAGGAGCTGCTCCTGGCAGCGACCGCCGACGGCCACGCCTGCCTCGGCTGGCCCGAAGCAGGCCGGATCGAGGTCGGCGCCCCAGCCGACCTGGTCACGGTCGGTCTCGACCGGGTCGGGCTGGCCGGAACCGATCCGGCCCGGGCGATCGGATCGGTGGTCTTCGCCGCCGGGTCCGGAGACGTGCGCGAGGTGATCGTCCCCTGTGCCGAGGACCTGGACCTCTTGGCGGCGGGGTCCGGTGTTCCGCGCATGGCCGAGCTCTCCGCCTTCGAGCTGCACCTGATCGCGACGGGGCTCTCCGAGGTCGAGACGGAGTACGGCTACCTGCTGGTCGACTCCGCCGCGGGAATCTCGCGCCAGACGGTTTCCTTCGCGGCCGCCTGCGACCTCGTGCTCGTGGTCACGACCCCCGACCTGACCGCGATGACCGACGCCTACGCGCTCTTGAAGGTGCTGTACGCCAAGCACCCCGAATGCCGTCCGCTGCTGCTCGTCAACCGCGCGGGGGGAGACCAGGAGGCTCACGACGTGGCGGAGCGCATCGCGCGGGTCTGCACGCGGTTCATGGGCTCAGGTCCGCGCTTTCTCGGGTGGCTGCCCGACGATCGCACCGTGACCTCCTGCGTGAATCGGCGCGCGGCCGTCGTGCTCCTCGAGCCGGAGGCTCCCTTCGGCCAGGCGCTCGCCTTCTTGCAGGAGAGGATCTTCTCCCAGCTCGAGCTGCACCCGGGCGGAGGCGTGGGGCGGCGTCTGCTGCAGGAGATCGGCTACAGCCCCGGTATGGGATGAAATCGGACGCAACCGTTCCGGATGGCGACGGTCAGGGAGAGGTGAGAAGATCGATTCCCCTGTGGATCTGGGCAGCGATGGGCTTTGGCCTGATGCGTTGCGTCGCGGGCGTCATGGGACGGGCCTTGCCGAGTCCGGATCTCTGGCCCGTGGTCTGGAACCCCGCGACCCTCGTGGAACGCGAGCTGCGCCTCTTGCCCGGGATCGGGGCCCACCGTGCGCGGGCGATCGTGAAGCTGCGTCGGGAACGGGAGCTGCTCGACGCCGAGCTGGGTTGGGAAGAAGTTTCCGGCATCGGACCTTGGACCGCGCGCCGCGTCGAAGCCTGGCTAGCAGAACGGGGAGTGGCGCAGCCCGAGTGGATCCTCGCACCGGTTTCAGGGGCCCGCGGTGCGGAACGGTTTTCGGTCTTCGATTTGCGGTTTCCTACTATCATGGAAAGGTTCCCTGCCCCGTGGCCCCTTTCCGTCCTCCTGCGATGACCCGATCCCTCTTTGTCTTCCTCGCCACCAGCTGGCTGTTCCTGGCCTCGTGCACGAACGATCCGAGTCCGGGCGAGCTGGGATCGGGAGCCCAGGCGCGAGCCGCCTTCGTCGACGTGTTGATCACCGGCGCACCGGTAGACGACCTGTTCGCCTTCCGCGCGGACATCGTCGAGGTACGCCTGGTCCGGGACGACGGCTCGGAGACCGAGAACCTCCTGGCGGGCCCCCTGTCCCTCGAGTTCCTCGGGCTGCGAGGCTCCCAGGCCTTTCTCGCCTCGGGGCAAGTGCCCGCCGGGAGCTACGCAGCGCTGCGGGTGATCTTCGCGACGGACACCCTGGGAGCCCGCGACCAGGAGGGCACGCGCGTGCGAGTGGAGGCACGCTCGGACGAGCTCCTTGCTCGCCTTCCCATGGCGGTCACGATCGCCGGAGAAGACTACGCGCGGCTGCGGGTCGATCTCGACCTGGCGACGTCGATCCGGGGAAACGTGCAGGATGGCGTGGTCGACTTCGAACCCCAGGGCAGGAGCGTCCTGCTGCCGGCCGGACGACTGTTCTTCGATGCCCTGCAGGCCCAGGTCGTAGCTCGGAACCTGGCCAACGGGACCTTGGAGGTCCAGGGCTTCGCCGACGAGGACGGCAAGCTCTCCCTGGGCAACTTCACCGTGCTCGTGGACGTGGGCACGGTGCTGATCGACACGCTCGGCTTCGCCCAGCCCCAGCCGGCCTTCTTTCTCTCGGCCCTGACGCCGCAAGCGACCTGGGTCGAGATCCGCGGTAGCCTCGAGGTCGACGGCGTCCTCCGCGCCGAGCGCATCGAGATCGAGGCCCAGGATGGTGTGCCCGGGTCCATCTTTCCCGTCAAGCTGGACGGGGTCGTGACCGGGATCCTGCCCCAGGGCTTCGTACTCCAGCTTCGCAGCGTCGAGCGTGGAGGCTTCCTGGCCGACCCTGTGCTGGCCGCGCTCGGAGATCCCGCTTCCCTGGTGATCTCCGTGGATGCGCGGACGCGGGTCTTCCCCGGCGATCAAGGTGTCTCCTCGGGGACGGCCGCGTTGAGCGTGGGGCAGTCCGTCGACGCCAAGTTCCAGATCTTCCCAGGAGAGCCCTTTCCTTCCCTGAGAGTCGGTATCCGGACCCGCGGGGCCGACCCCGACGCGTCCGGGACATTCTAGGATCTGCCCTCGTTCGAGATCCGGTGGCCCCTTACACTCGGGAACCTGCCATCGGTGAGCCTGATTTCTTCCGAATCGAGAACGAGTCTTTTGCGGGACACGATCGCCGTGACCTCCGTGGATCTGCCCTGGGACGAGATAGACCTGTCGCTGCAAGCGGCCCTGGCCGAGGACGTAGGCCAAGGGGACGTGACCAGCGAAGCGGTTGCGCCCGAGGTGCAAGCAAGGGGCACGCTGCTGGCGAAGGAGCCCGGCATCTTCGCGGGAGCTCCGATCTTCCTGCGCGTGTTCGAACTTCTCGCCGAACGCCAGGGTGAGACGGTCGATGCCCAGGTCGCCATCGAGGACGGGTCCTGGATCAGTCCCGGTGACGGGGTGCTGAGCGTGACGGCCTCCGCGCGCACCTTGCTGGTGGGTGAACGCACGGCCTTGAACTTCGTGCAGCGCCTGTCGGGCATCGCAACGGCGACGCGACGCTTCGTGGATGCGGCCGCGGGAGGTGCGCGCATCCTCGACACGCGCAAGACCACCCCGGGCCTGCGCCTGTTCGAGCGCTACGCCGTGCGCGCCGGCGGGGGAGAGAACCATCGCTTCGGTCTGTTCGACCAGGCCATGGTGAAGAACAACCACGTGGACCTGGCCCAGGCCGATCCCGGTCTCCTGGTGCAGCGCATCCGATCACGTTCGCGGGAGCTCACGATCACGGCCGAGGCGCGCAACGAAGCCGAGGCCCTTTCGGCGGTGCGCGGTGGAGCCGACGTGGTCCTGCTCGACAACATGACGCCGGAAGAGATCGAGGTCATCGGCCCGCGCCTGCGCGCGCTCGCCCGCGAGCTGGGGGCGGAGATCGAGCTCGAGGCCTCGGGCGGAATCGACCTCGAAACGGTAGGTCGCTTCGCCCGCACCGGCGTCGAGCGCATCTCCGTGGGGGCCTTGACGCATTCGGCCGCTGCCCTGGATCTCTCCCTGTCCCTGGAGCGTCTTCCATGAGCGAGGGGCCCCGAGGTTACGAGCTCTCGCTGGAGCTGCCCGCCGCCCACCGCGGGGTGAAGATCGCGCGCAACGTGATCCGTCGCTTCGCGCGGCTCACCGGGCTGTCGGACCAGCGAACCGACGAGCTGCTCCTGGTCGTTTCCGAGATGCTGGGCAACTCGGTCGATCACGGGGGAGGCGAGGCCGCCATGCTGGAGGAGGAGGTTCCGTGCGGGGTGGTGCTGGGACTGAACCTGCGCTTGGAGGCGGGGCGCTGGATCCTGAAGGTGAGCGACCAGGGGGGTGGGGATCCGGCGGAGATCCAGGAGCTCATGAATCCGGCGGACGGGATTCCCGACCTGGACGACGAACGGGGTCGCGGCATCTTTCTCATGGCGGGGATGGTCGACCGCATGGACGTGGAACGCAGCCCCGACGGACGCGGACTGACCTTCATCGCGACGAAGACCCATGGTGAAGAAGGGTGAGCCCTCCAGGGCTCCTTGGTCTTCCTTCCTGCGGGCCGTAGGTCACTTCTTGCTCGGGCTGCCGCGCCCGGTGCCGTTCCTTTTGGCCCTGGCCTGGATGGTGCTCATCTGGGCTCTGAGCGCCCAGAGCTTCCCTACCCGCGGTGAGGGCAACCTCGCCTGGGGCACGCTCGCCAACCTGGCCCACGCGCCGCTGTTCGGGTTCCTCGGTTTGTTCCTGGCGGCCGGGGTCCTGCGTGCGCCGGCTTCGGGCGGGTGGCCCGCCTGGAGCTGGGGGATGGCGCTGGGCGTGCTCTCGACGGTCGGGGTCTACGGTCTGGTCGACGAGTGGCACCAGGGCTCCGTCCCCGGTCGGGATCCCTCCGGCCTGGACGTGGTCACCGACGTCGTCGGCTGCGCCTCGGTGCTGTGGATCATCGCCTACCTGGGGCAGGCGCAAGGCAGCGAGGCCGGGCTCGTTCGCCGCCTTCTCGTCGCCCTGGCCCTGTGCGTTCTCGTGGCCTGGTTCGGCGCCTGGGTAGGCTGAGCCCAAGAGCTGCTTCGTCTCCTCGGCGGGGGGGGCTAGACTCCAACGAGTGGAAGACCCTCGCAAGAACTACAAGAGTCCTCTCGCGTCCCGCTACGCCAGCCAGGCCATGCGGGAGAACTTCTCCGAGCACAAGAAGTTCGTCACCTGGCGTCGCCTCTGGCTCGCGCTGGCCGAATGCGAGGCCGAGCTCGGCCTCTCCATCAGCGACGAACAGCTGACCGAGCTGCGCGAGCACGTCGAGCACGTCGACTTCGAGCTGGCCGAGCGCTACGAGGCGGAGCTGCGTCACGACGTCATGGCCCACGTGCACGCGTGGGGCGAGGTCTGCCCCAAGGCGCGCGGGATCATCCACCTGGGCGCGACGTCCTGCTTCGTGACGGACAACGCCGAGCTCATCTCCCTGCGCGACGGCGTGGACCTGGTTCGCGTGCAGCTCGTGTCGGCCATCCGCAAGCTGCGTGAGTTCGTGCTCGAGTGGCGCTCCCTGCCCGTGCTCGGGCTGACCCACTACCAGCCCGCCCAGGCCACGACCCTCGGCAAACGCGCTGCCCTCTGGCTGCAGGACCTCTGCTACAACCTGATCGACCTCGACCACGCCCACGAGCAGATCCGCTTCCGTGGGGTGAAGGGGACCACGGGCAGCCAAGCCTCCTTCCTCGAGCTGTTCGGCGGCGACGGCTCCAAGGTGCGCGCCCTGGACCGTGCGGTCACCGAGCGCATGGGCTTCCAGCGTTCCTTCGCGGTCACGGGCCAGACCTATCCGCGCCAGCTCGACTTCCGCGTGGTGCAGGTCCTCAGCGGCATCGCCCAGTCCGCCGCCAAGTTCGCGCTGGACATGCGGCTGTCCGCGGGCAGGCGCGAGCTGGCCGAGCCCTTCGGCAAGAAGCAAATCGGCTCCTCGGCCATGCCCTGGAAGCGCAACCCGATGCGCAGCGAACGCATCGGTGCCCTGGCGCGCTTCGTCATCGCCACCGCCGACAACACGGCTCACACGGCCGCCAATCAATGGTTCGAACGGACCCTGGACGACTCGGCCAACCGTCGCATCGCGATCGCCGAGGCCTTCCTGGCGACCGACGCCATCCTGCAGCTGGTCAACAACGTGGCCGGTGGGATCGTGGTGCACGAAGCGGTCATCCGTCGCAACCTGGAGATGGAGCTGCCCTTCCTGGCTTCCGAGGTGCTGCTGATGAAGGCTGTCCAGGCCGGCGTCGATCGGCAGGATGGGCACGAGCGCATTCGCCAGCTCTCCCAGGAAGCCTCCCGGGCCATCTTCGAGGGCGAGGACAACCCCATGCGGGATCTCTTGGCCCAAGACCCCCTCTTTCGGCCCCTGGCGGGGGAGCTCGACGCCATCCTGGATCCCGAAAACTTCCGCGGGCGAGCCCCCGAACAGGTGCTGGAGTTCGTCGAAGCCGAGGTGGATCCCCTCCTGGAACGCTACGCCGACCTGCCGGACGGGCTGGACGAGATCCGGGTTTGAGGGACCGGGGAGGGCCCCTCGAAGGACACTTCCAGGCGGTCCACGGGGCCTGCGCCGCCGCCTCCGGCCGAGCAGGGGCGATCTTCGCAGGTTAGGGGAAAACCCTTCTGGAAGGCCCCGGGCGTCAAGCCACGCGGCTTCGAATTCGTTCCGTACGGGTCGGGGAAAGCCCGCGCATAGCGATTCTAAGTCCTTGCAAAGACTGTTCTTGCATCCATGGCCTCCCCTGTCGCCGAGGCCCCCCCTGGATGCCTATTCAAGCGGGCATGAAGGCTGGGGTATGTTTCCCTCGGCGGGCCCCGAATCGAGGGGCCTGAACTCGCATCGCCATCCGCCAACCAAGCGGCCCCCCCTCCCCCCGTTGGACCTGGAGTCTTGGCCACCCCCGGAATTCCTAACTCCTACTCCCTGTCGACGACCTGCTTCGGCACCCGCCTCGGGAGTATTCAGGACCAGATTTTCGCTGCCGTCGGCATGGGTTTCCGACGGCTCGAGCTGGGGTTGAGCGAGGCTCCGCCTTCCATGGAGGGCCTCGAGGAATCCCAGCGGGAGACGGGGGTCAAGATCCCGTCCCTCGTGGCAGGTTGCCGCGATTCGTTGAACGGGTCGATGGCGGCCGAGAGACTGGCCAGCACGGTTCCCGGAGAGTCGGAACGGGCCATGAACTCGGTGCGCCGGCACATCCGCCTGGCCCAGTCCTGGGGCTGCGAGACGATCGTCCTGCGCTGCGGCCGCATGGAGGACGAGAAAACCTTGCAGTGTGCCAGGGAGCTCCATCGCCGCGTGCAGAGCGAGGAGGTCACCCCCGAGCTCAAGGAGGAGGTCGAGGCCTGGGTGCAGGAGGCGCAGAAGCGAGCCCAGCCCCAGATCGAGCAGCTTTGCCGCGCGGCCTACGAGATCGCGCAGGAATCGCCGGAGATGAAGTTCGCCCTGGAGCCCGGTCGCGACCTGCACGACCTCCTGGGCATGGAGGCCCTGGGCTGGGTCCTCGACGACCAGAAGAACCTGGGCTACTGGCACGACGTGGGTCGCATCCACATGCGGGAGAAGATCGGATTGCCTTCCCAGGGAGACTGGCTGGAGCGCTTCGGAAGCCGCATGCTGGGAATTCACATGCAGGACGCTGCGGAAGAAGAGACCGAAATGCCGATGGGTACGGGCGAGGTCGACTTCAAGCTCTTGGCCGAGTACGTACCCAGTCAGGCGGAAAAGGTGATCGAGATCAGTCCCAGGCACGGGCGTGCGGAAATCCTTTCCAGCGTCCAGTTCCTGGCGGATCTCGGCTTCTAGGATCCAAGAGCCGGCCAAGGCCGCAAAACGCTTGCTTTCGAGCTGTGCTCAAGCCACTAGGATGTCGTTCCGGACCTGAGTGTCATGTCCGCTAGCCAGCCGATGGCAGAACCAGGCAGGGAACAACGGGGACAGGCTCCCCGGACGCAGCCGGCGTTCGAACGACCCTTCGAGCACCTCAGGCGGGTTCTGGCGGCCCACGGGCCCCAGCTGGCGCGGGGTCCGCTCCTGATCCTGACCCACAAGAACCCGGACCCCGATGCCCTCGGCGGCATGGCGGGCCTGGCGTTCCTGCTCGAGAAGGCCTTCGGCCTGGAGACCGAGGTGGCCGCCGACGGCCGCATCTTCCGCGCCGAGAACCTGGCCATGGTGCGCGAGCTGGACCTGGAAGCCCGGCCCTACGAGGGCCTGGATCTCTCCCACTACTCGGGCGCCTTCCTGGTGGACACCCAGCCGGGCTTCGGCCACACCCAAGTGCCCACCGGCGTTCCGCTGCTCGGGGTCTTCGACCACCACGAGCCGCCCCAGGGCGGGATGACCGTCGAGGTCCCCCATCCGGACGTGCGCGTGGGCGTCGGCGCGACCTCCGCCATTCTCTACGAGTACATTCGCGACGCGGGCCTGGAGCTCGACGCGCGCACGGCCACGGCCCTCTGCTGCGGCATCCGCTTCGACACGGCCGACCTCTCGATCCACGTCACCGAGCTGGACCGCGAGGCCTTCTTCGAGACCTTCCGTTCTTCGGATCGCAAGAAGCTCGCGCGCATCACGACCCCGTCCCTGCCGCCGAACTACTACCGCGAGCTGCACCGCTCCCTCTCCCGTGCCCGCAGGCATGGTCCCCTGGTCTTCGGCTTCATGGGGCGCGTGGCCAACCCCGAGTCGGTGGCCGAGATGGCCGACTTCTTCCGGCGCATGGAAGGTTGCCGCTGGTCGTTCGTCGGGGGCGCCTACGAGGACAAGTACCACCTTTCCCTGCGCACCGACATCACCTACGCCGAGGCCTATCCGCTCATGGAACAGATCCTCGACGGGGAAGGTTCCTTCGGCGGCCGGGGGCCCGTGGCCGGCGGCCAGGTTCCCCTGGAGGGCGCCGACGACACCCAGCTGCGACGCCTCGAGCGCCGGCTGCGGGGTCGGGCTCTGCGACTGGTTCCGCCCGAAGAGGTCAAGGACTCCGATCCTCGCTTCGGGATCCGGCTCACGCGCCCGTCCTGAGGTGAGATTCGACGGAGACGTCCTGGTCATCGCCGGCCATGACTCGAGTGGGGGAGCCGGCCTGGACGCCGACCGCGAAGCGCTGGAGCACTTCGGGCTCCGCATCCTTCCGGTCGCAACGGCCTGGACCGAGCAACAGGACGGCCGCGTGCTGGCGGTGAATCCACGTCCCGTGGACGCCTGGCTGGCCGACGTGCAGGCGGGATGGGAGAAAGTCCCGCGGGCGATCAAGGTCGGGCTCTTGCCGGGGGCCGAACACGTGCGCGCCTTGGCCGGTTGGTTGAGGGCGCTCCAGCCGCGCGTGCCCGTCGTGCTGGACCCGGTGCTGGGGGCCAGTGGGGGAGAGGAGTTCGTGGACGCGGAGGGACGCCGGGCCTTCCTGGAGGAGCTCCTGCCCCTGGGGCTGATCTGGACACCCAACTTGCCCGAGGCGGCCCTCCTGGGTGGAATTGCCCTGGAGCCCCTGGTCCGCCGTCCCGACGAGCGGGTGGCCGTGGCCCAGAAGCTCCAGGCGGCGGGGGCTAGGGCCGTGCTGGTCAAGGGCGGCCACGGGGGCGAAGACCCTGTGGCCGACCTCGTGTTCGAGGGGGGAGCGGCGACCTGGCTCGAGCACGAGCGCATCCCCGGGGCCGAGCTGCACGGCTCCGGTTGCCGCTACGCTTCGGCCCTGGCGGCCGGGCTGGCCCGCGGAGAGGGGCTCTTGTCCTCGGCGCGGCGAGCGGGGGCCTGGATCGTCCAGCTCTTCTCCTAGCCCATTCCGGATCTCCGAACTTGCCATCGGGCCTGGGGGTGCTACCCTTCTCGGCCCCCTGCGAGCGGCTGTAGCTCAGTGGTAGAGCGCAACCTTGCCAAGGTTGATGTCGAGAGTTCGAATCTCTTCAGCCGCTCCATTTTCCCCCCCTCCGCGGGAGCGGGGACGAGGAGTGCCGGTCCTTCGCCTCAACCTGGGACGGGCTCGAGCAAGAGATGCCCGCCGGCCGTCACGGTTCCCCGCCACCCGGGGGGCACCAGGGTCGTTCCCGAGTACTCCTCCACCAGGGCGGGCCCTGCGAAGCGTTGACCTTCCCGGAGTCGACTGCGATCGAGGACCGGCGTTTCGAGGGCGTCCTCGCGCTCCGGAAAGAAGGCCTTGCGCTGTCCCACCTGCGCGGCCGGGTCGAGCGGACAGATCGTGATCTCG
>JAUIEE010000165.1 GCA_030428965.1 bacterium
AGACGATCACGAATCGCCTCCAGGCTGTTCCCTCGGGATTCTTGGCTCATCGGTGGCATACCGAGCAGTTGGTCAAACTCTGGACGTCGTAGAGCTCCGCGAGCGAGGTCCTCTCGGCCGTGGAGAGGTCTTCGGGCCGGAAGGACATGTCGAAGACCTGTTCCCTGGGTCGCACGTGGGCAACCGGGTCGCGGTGGCACGAGAGGCACCACTCCATGGTCATCGGGTTCTCTTGCCACATGAGGGGCATCTCGTCGACCTGCCCGTGACAGCTCGTGCAGCCGATGCCCTTCTTCACGTGGATCGAGTGGTCGAAGTAGGTGAAGTCGGGCAGGTCGTGGACCCGGGTCCACTCGACCGGCGTGTCCTCGCGGTAGCTCTCACGGATCGGCTCGAGCAGCGGCGCGTCCTTCCACACGACCGAGTGACAGCCCATGCACGTCTTGGTGGGGGGAATGCCGGCGAAGCTCGAGTCCTCGACCGAGGTGTGGCAGTAGCGGCAGTCCATGCCGAGCCCGGCGACGTGGTGCTTGTGGCTGAAGGGCACCGGTTGCGTGCGGGCCACGTTGACCTGGGTTGTGTACGGCGAACGCAGCATCGTGTCCCAAGCCCAGACGGCCGCGCCGAGGAAGAAGACGGCCCCGAAGATGGAGACCCTCGAGATCGTGTTGAAGCTCGGATGGAAGATCTGAGCCATGCTGGGTTGGCGCCGCGCGGGAGGTGCGTCGGTTTGGGTGAAAAGAGGTCGTCCGCTCGAAGGGCCGGAGAAGGTGCGAGCTCCTCAACCGTTTCGCGCGGAGGATAGCGTAGGGGCCCGAACGAAGTCCAGATCGGCAGCCGTTTGGGCGTTCTTGGCGCTACCCTGTAGATGGGAGCTGGCGATTCCGATTCGAGAGACAAAATCGGATCCGCGGGAGCGCGATTCTCCAGGTCGAGTCACCATGGGCCGCATGTTCAAGACAAGGGTTCGCTTCGCGCTGGCTCTCGCTCTGGCGGCTTGCTGCGCGTGCGGGGAAGCGAGTCGCAAGCGGCCCACGGTCGTCCTCGTCACGTTGGACACCACCCGCGCCGACCACCTCTCGACCTACGGCTACGATCGGCCGACCGATCCCTTTCTACGCTCGTGGGCGAAGGAAGCGCGGGTGTTCGAGGCCGCCTTCCCCTCGGCCACGTGGACCCTGCCTTCCCACGTCTCTCTGCTCTCCGGTCTCGATCCGGCCGAGCACGGTTGCTGGCGTCGTCCCGAGGAGGCGCCCGAGGGACAGGGGATCCCCGGCGTCTCTCCCTCGACCCCCCTCCTGACCGACACGCTGGTGGCTTCGGGCTACCATGCGCTCGCCGCCGTGGGCGGCCCCTTCACTTCGCAGCGCTACGGCCTCTTGAGGGGGTTCCACGGGCACCTCGACCCCGGGGACGAGTGGGAGCTGTCCGCTCCGACCCTCAACCGCTGGATCTTCGAGGCCCTCGAGCAGCGGCCCCCGGACCGGCCCCTGTTCCTGTTCGTCAACTACTTCGACGCCCACGCGCCCTACGATGCCGATCCGGATCGCGAGTATCCCTTCCCTGGGAAGGGATATCGGCCCCGACCGGTGCAGAACCTGGAGCAGCGCCCGGCCGAAGACGGTCCTGTGCCCCCCGACGTGCTCCGGGACGCCATCGACCAGTACGACCGGGAGCTCTGGCTCCAGGACGAGGCCCTGGGGCAGCTCTTCGGCCACCTCGAAGCGCTGGGCCTGTTCGAGGACGCCCTGGTCATCGTCACGGCCGACCACGGCGAGATGTTCGGCGAGCGGCCCGGCCTTTACGGGCACGGCTGCGTGCCCTACGAGCCGGTGGCCCGGGTGCCCCTCTTGATCCGGCGCCTGCCCGGGGGCCCGGCGGATCGGGTCGCCGAGCCCGTTTCCCTGACCAGCGTGCCGCGCACCGTGCTCGAGACCCTGGGCCTCCCGCTCCTCCCCGGCTCGGGAGCAGGACCCCGTCGCAACCTCCTCGCGGAGGTCGATCCGGGGCCGGCCCCCTACGTCGAGCACCGCGGGGCCGAGGACTGGGTCGCCGTGCTGCGCGGCCCGCGCCTTAAATATGGAGCGGTCCTGGATCCCGATCGTCACCTGGAGGGGGGCCGCGAGTTCCTGGTGGACCTCGAGCAGGATCCCGGCGAGCTGAACCTCCATCCCTCCGCCGACGGGAACGAGGCCGGACTTCGCCTGCGCCGGTCTCTCGCCGAGCGCGTGGCCGGCTGGTCCGCGGCCCCGACGGACCTGGCGCCGACCTCCCTGAGCGAATCCGAGCTCGAGGGCCTGCGGGCCCTGGGCTACGCCGAGTGATCCGCGGCGGCGTCGAACAGGGTGCCTTCCCCGTAGCGCTCGAGGTACTCCTTCAGGCGCACCTTGCGGCGCGTGTTCGCGCTGGTCATGTAGCGGATCTTGCCGAAGACGCGGCGCTCGGGACCCCAGGCGCGGTCGAAGCGACCGAGGGTCCAGAAGATGCCTGAGTAGGAGTTCGGGTTGCGTCCGTCGAGGGCGTACTTGTTGTTCAGCTCGATCATGATCTCGAGCGCCTTCTGGGGGGAGTGGGTCCACTCCAGGATCTTCTTGCCCCACAGCATGCGCAGGTAGTTGTGGATCGTGCCGTCCCGAACGAGCTGACGCTGGGCCGCGTTCCACAGCTCGTCGTGGGTGCGGGCGCCCTCGAACTCCTCCAGGTCGTAGAGGTGCTCGCGCGGGTCCTTGGCGTGCTCGCCGAGGGTTTCCTGGGCCCAGTCGGGCAGGGACCCGTAGCTGTCGTAGTCCGGAACGTGGCGACAGAAGTGGTAGCCGAGCTCGCGCCAGGTGAGGAACTGGTCGAGGAAGGCCTCGGCCGAGGCCGACATGCCCCAGTAGCCCGAGCGCTTGCCCCCCGTGTCCGAGGAGAGCTCGTCCACGCTCCAGTCCTCGTGCTTCGAGACGAGCTCGAACAGACCGTGGGTCGCCACGTGGCCGAAGTGCAGGTAGGGCGAGAGGCCGCTCGAGCCGCCTTCGTCCGGGTGGTTGCGATCCTCGTCGTAGGCGCCCAGCTTGCGTTCGACGAAGGAGCGGGCGAGACGCTCCCCGGCGCTCGCGCCCCCTTGCAGATCGAGCGGCTTCACGTCGTGGTCGATCGGCAGGCGCGCGAGCACCTCTTCGTCCGCTTCGAGCAGCTCTTCGCTGGCCCTGGGCCAGCGTTTCAAGTCCGAAGGAGCCTTCCAGGCGGGCAGGCGCACCCCCCGCAGAGGATCGCGCTTGGGAGCCTTCTCCAGGGCCTCGGGCACGCGCTTCTGCAGGAAGGCCCGGTAGGAGAAGGCCGTCGTGAAGGGCTTCTCCGAGCTGTCCAGGGGCAACAGGCCGTTGGAGTCGATCGCCTCCATGCGCACCTCCACCTGGGACGCCGCGCTCTCGATCATGCGCGGCAGGAAGAAGGCCGGGAAGTCGTCGGTCACGACCAGGCAGGCCCTGGAAGCCAGGGTCTTCAGCAGCCCGCGTCCGGCCCCGACCTCGGTCTCGACGTAGGGGTAGTAGCTCGCGTCGCTGCCCGAGAAGGAGCGGGCGTTGTCCGCCATCCCTTGCAGCACGAAGCGATGGATGCGGTCGCTCGCCCAGCGGTAGTCGCAGCGCAGGGCTTCGAGGATGACCAGGGGACGCTCGAGCTCCTTGGCGCGCCGCACGGCCCGCTGCAGCGCGAAGTTCCAGTGGCGACGCCGCGCGGCGATCATCCAGTAGAGCACGAACTCACCGTCCGGGTTGACCTCGGCCGAGTTCAGGACCCGCAGTCGCAACTGGGAACCTTTCAACGGGCCCCCTCCGCTCGGTAGGCTCTCGGGCTGAGCGCCATGGAATTCTTCCCTCTCTTCTCCGCCGTTCTCGTCATCGCGGCCCTCTTCAGCTACCTGAACCACCGCTTCCTGCGTCTGCCGACGACGATCGGGGTCATGGTGATCTCGCTGGTCGCCTCGATCCTGCTGGTAGTCCTGGATCATAGCGGATGGGACGTGCGCGGACCTGCCGTCGGCTACCTGGAGCAGCTGCATTTCCGCGAGTTCCTGCTCGACTGCTTGCTCTCCTTCCTGTTGTTCGCGGGAGCTCTCCACGTCGATCTTGGACAACTGCTCGGTCAGCGCTTCGTGATCCTCAGCCTGGCGACGGTGGGCGTCGTCCTGACGACGTTCCTGGTGGGGGCCTTGTCCTACCTGGCGTTCGGTGCTCTGGGCTTCGAGGTGGGCTTCGGTCCCTGCCTCGTGTTCGGCGCCTTGATCTCTCCGACCGACCCGATCGCCGTCTTGGGCATCCTCAAGAAGGTGGGCGTACCCAAGTCCCTCGAAACGAAGATCACCGGCGAGTCGCTCTTCAACGACGGCGTCGGCGTGGTGGTCTTCTCCGTGCTGCTCAGCATCGTGGCCGGCGGCCGCGATGCGACCGTGCAAGGCGTCGCGGGCTACTTCGCCCAGGAGGTCCTGGGCAGCGTCGTCCTGGGCCTCGTGTTCGGCTGGATCGTCTACCGACTCCTGCGCACCGTGGAGAACTACCAGGTCGAGGTCCTCCTGACCCTGGCCCTGGCCGTCGGGCTCTACAGCCTGACCATGCGCCTGCACAGCTCCGGGCCCCTGGCCGTGGTCGTGGCGGGCCTGTGGATCGGGAACTCAGGGCGCACCCTGGCCATGTCGCCGGTGACGCGGGAGCACGTGGACAGCTTCTGGGAGCTGATCGACGAGATCCTCAACGTGATCCTGTTCGTCCTGATCGGCCTCGAGCTGCTCGTCATCGACCTGTCCAGCTCCATGCTCCTGGCCGGCGTTCTCGCCATACCTCTCGTGTTGGCGGCACGCTTCGTCAGCGTCGGAGGCACGGTCACCCTGCTCAAGCGCTTTCGCACCTTCACCCCCGGAGCGATCCGCGTCATGACCTGGGGCGGCCTGCGGGGCGGGATCTCGATCGCCCTGGCCCTCGCCATTCCTCCTTCGGTGCCGGGACGCGACCTGATCCTGACCACGACCTACGTGATCGTCATCTTCTCGATCCTCGTGCAGGGGCTGACGATTGGACCGCTGGTGCGGCGCGTCGTGGGGTCGTGAGAACGATGGCAGGCAGGCTGGTCTTCCGTCGAGAGACCGTCTGAGACAGGCAGGGAAGGAAGCCCTCAAGGCTCTTATCCCAAATGCCGACTCTTCGGCCATGAAGGCTCCCACCGCATCGTCAGAATCGGCGTCTAGCTACGCTTCCCTCAAGGCCCTTTTCGAAGCTCAGAACGAGGGTGCGCTTCCTGGTCTCAGCGCCATCCAGACGAGCCTCGCGGAGTGCGTGCAAGACAACAACGAAACGCTCGAGCTTTCTTCCAATATCGAGCGGCGCTTTGGTGAGATTGCCGAGAAGGCACAGGCGATCGGTATTTCCTCCAGCGAGCTCGCTCTCGAGCTCAGCGCTTCCCGTGAGCAGGTTCAAACGATGTCCAATCGTGCCGGGGAGATCGCGCAGGCTCTCGAGGGGATCCAAAGAATCTCTCACCAAACCAACTTGCTAGCCCTCAACGCTGCCGTCGAGGCGGCCAGCGCAGGGGATGCCGGTGCCGGATTCGCCGTCGTGGCCAGCGAAGTGAAGACACTCAGTGCGCGAACGGAGGATATCGTCTCCTCTGTGAGCCTCCTCCTTCAAAGACTCTCCGAGAGCTCGCGTGCAGCGCAGAAGGCCATCGACCGCGCGGACGAGCACGGTCGATCAACTTCCGCCAACCTCGAAGACTTGAACGAGGCCATGCAACAGACCATCGAGGACAACCGCGATGCGGTGAAAAAGGTCGCTAGAAACAACGACCGTGTCTTCGTGAATCTAGCGAAGCTCGACCACGTTGTCTGGAAGATCAACACGTACCTTTCCGTGCTACGCAACAAACCGGTATTCAAGTACGTGGACTATCACAATTGTCGGCTTGGGAAGTGGTACTACGAAGGCGAAGGTCGTCAGCACTTCGCAGATACACGCAGCTACGGAGACTTGGAGCGTCCGCACGCCTTGGTTCACCAAGGAACAAAGCAGGCATTTGGTCACTTGCAGGAAGACGGCCAGCTAGCTGAGCTCGAGGCGGCTTTGGAGCTGATGGAGGAAGGTAGCCGAGGGGTGTTTGCTGCCCTGGACCGGATTCTGGCCGAGCGTCACCCCAAGGAATAGGTGCCCTCCCCAGGCAGCGTTTGGCCCAACAGCAGCGGGCCTGTACTGCTAATCGATCGAGAAGGACGGCGTCGAACGCTTGCCGTCCAGGTGCGTTTCGCGGTGAGCGGTCTGCCAGGACGACCCTGCGGCGGACGTAGGAGGCGCGAGGCAACTTGCCTTGCTCAGCTAGGAGGCCACCTGATTTGCATCGCACCTCGCGAACTTCCAGCGGCGCCACCCTGGGATCTGCATGGAGCCCGTTCGAGAGCCAGGGAGCTCGGTTGCCCAACTTACGTTCGACTCTATTCTCCGACGCGCCGAGCGACCACGGTAGACCGAGAGTGCCCGTCTTTCGCTAGTCGTCCAGCGCACGCGGCCAGTCGTCCTTGAGCAGGCGCGAGAGGGCGCGATCGGCGAGCACCTTGCCGTTCGTCTGGCAGCGGGCGCAGTAGTTGGTCTCGTTCTTGGCGTAGACGATGCGCTGCACCGGGGAGGAGCAGACCGGGCAGGGCTCCTTGAACTTGCCGTGCACGGCCATCTCGGGGCGGAAGGCCGTCACCTTGTCGGGGAACTCGTCGCCGAGCTCCGCGCGCAGGCGCTCGGCCCATTCGAGCAGGACCTCGCGGATCGAGACGTACAGGCGCTCGATCTCCTGGGGATCCAGTCGGCTCGTCCACTGCAGCGGGGAGAGGCGGGCACGGTGGAGGATTTCGTCCGAGTAGGCGTTGCCGATGCCGCTGAACAGGCGCGGATCGCACAGGGCACGCTTCAGGGTGTGGTTGGCGGAGACGAGCCGCTCCCGAAAGGCGTCCAGCTCGATCTCGAGCACGTCGAGTCCGCCGCGATCGTGCTCGGCGAGGCCCTCTCGACCGCGCACCGCGTAGAGGGACGCTCGCTTCTGCGTGCCGGCTTCGGTCAGGACCAGGGAACCGTGGGCGAAGTCGAAGGCGGCCAGGCCGACCTTGCCCGGCAGTCCCGCGCCGGCCTTTCGCCAGCGCAGCCGACCCGCGATCATCAGGTGCAGCACGAGGAAGAACTCGTCCCCGAAGTCGAGCACCAGGCGCTTGCCCAGGCGTTCGTAGCCCTCGACCCGGCGCCCCCGGAACACCTGCAGCGGCGGATCGACCGAGCGCAGGAGGAACGGACTCTTGAGGCGGATCCCCTGGAGAGGTTCGTCACCGATCGTGCGCTCGAGAGCCTCGAGGTAGACGATCACGTCGGGGTACTCCGGCATCTCCCCAAGCCTACGGGTTGGATCCGTTCCCAGGTTTGGCCCGGGCAAAAAAGCTCCCCGGTCCAAGATCCAGCGGATCCGTGGCGTTGGAACGGATGGAAGCTCAAGCTGTGCCTCGGAGTCGGAAACCCATGAAAACTCTTCCTCTTTGGATCACCCTCTCGCTTTGGTTCAGCGCCGCGGCCTTCGGGCTTGCCCAGGAGCGTCGCGCGCCCCAGGATCCGGACGCCTTGCTCGAACGCGCAGAAGAACTGTGGGCGGAAGGCTCCTTTGCCCTGGCCCTCGAGGTCTACCAGGACCTGAGCTCCGCCCCGCTCGACGACGACCAGGAGCGCTGGGTGGCCTTCCGCGTGGCCGACTGCCGCTGGCGTTCGGCGGCCTCGACCCAGAACGCCGATCCCAGCTCGGTGGAGCTCGCGCACACCGAGCTCGAGGCGCTGACCGCAGGTCGGGAACGGGTGGAACAGCGCGACCGCGTGTGGGCGGAGGCCCGGGAGTCCCTGGCCGATCTGCACTGGGACCGACAGGCTTCGGCCAACTGGGGAATGGCCCAGGGCCACTACCAGGCGGCCCTCGACTGGTGGGCCGGCTCGGGCGAGATCGACCTGGCGCGCAAGCGCTACCTCTCCATCGTCTGGAGGATGGCGAGCCCCGTCTGGTACCAGCCGCACTGGGGCTACGGTTCCTACGGCAACCGCATCGAGCCCTCGATCCTGCGCAACGCCGTGACCATCGCCCAGGACGCGGCCGACGTGGACCGCGCCCACTACCTCCTGGGCCTCTCCTACTTCCACCGCGGTCGGGATCCGCGCGTGGCTGCCAGGCTCACCGAGGCCTTCGGGCACGTCGTGGAGCGCGGGCGCGCCAGTGAATGGTATGACGACGCGCTGCTCTACCTCGGGCGCTATCAGGAAGAGTCCGGCAGCGCGAGCCGCGACGAGAACGGCAACTGGCAGTGGACGCCGGACTACGCCGGCGCCGTCCAGACCTATCGCAAGTTCCTGCAGGACTTCAGCAAGGGAGAGAGCCGGCACTGGGACGACGTTCGAAGGCGCCTGGAGAACATCACCCGCACGACCCTGGGGCTGAGCGTTTCCCGGTTTTTCCTGCCCGAATCGGAGATTCAGTACCGCCTGGATTGGCGCAACGCGAGCCGGATCGAGCTCGCCCTGCACCCGGTGGACCTGACCCGGGACGTGCAGCTGAACGGTCGCGCGACGACGGAGTGGCTCGAGGCCATCCAGCTCGGCCGGCGGGAGGCCGTTCGCAGCTGGACCCATGCGACCGAGGACACCGGCGAGCACGTGCCGGGCTTCGCGCAGCTCACCCTGGACGAGAAGCTGCCCCTCGGAGCCTACGTGCTCGAGGCACGGGCGGCGGGGGAGAGTCGTCGTGCTCTGGTCCTGGTCAGCGATCTCGTCCTGACCCTCAAGGACAGCGGGCGCGAGCACCTCGTCTGGGTTTGCGATGCCCGCAGCGGAGAGCCCGTGGCCGACGCGGAGCTGCGCCTGTGGCACCACTACCGGGACAAGGGCAAGGACCTGAACGGGGCCAGCGTCGGCCGCACGGGAGCGGACGGCATCGCTCGGTTCGAGAGCGAGATTCCCTCCTACCGCGGCGACTACTTCCTCGCGGCGAAGGTCGGCGAGCGCCAGGGTTTCGTCGCCTACTACTCCTACACGAACACCCGACCCGAGCTCGGCTGGAAGGTCTACGCCCAGACCGACCGTCCCGCCTACCGGCCCGGGGACCTCGTCCAGTGGAAGTACACCGTGCGGGCCCAGGGCCCTGAGGGCTACCTGACCCCGGCCGGCGCACGCCTGCGCTGGGAGATCCTGGATCCGCGCGGCACGAAGCAGGCGGAAGGCGAAGGGGAGCTGAACTCCTTCGGAACCCTGTGGGGGAACTTGGAGACGAGTGCGGACCTGACCCTGGGTGAGTACCGGGTTCAGTTCTGGCGATCCGAGGACAACCGCCACGTGGGAGCGGCCACCCTGTTCCGCCTCGAGGAGTACAAGGCCCCCGAGTTCGAGGTCACCGTGCTCGTGCCCGAGGATCCCGAGACCTCGCGCCCGCGCCTCTTCCGGCTGGGCGAAGAGGTGACCTTCGACCTCGAAGCAACCTACTACTTCGGGGCTCCGGTCGCCGGCGCCGACGTGGAGGTGTTCGTCTACCAGCGACCCTTCCACCGCACCTGGACCAAGTCCCGGGAGTTCCCCTGGTTCTACACCCCGTCCACGAGTCCGTGGTGGGGCGGTCAAGGTCAGCAGGTCTCCCACCAGACCCTGGAAACGGATGCGGCCGGGCGCGCTTCGGTCACCATCGAAACGCCCTTCGAGCTGCACCAGGACTACGAGTACACGATCGAGGCCCGCGTCGTCGATGCTTCCCGGCGCGAGATCCTTGCCAGCGAGACCGTGCGGGTGACGCGGCAGGAGTATTCCGTGCACCTCGAGCCCCAGCGTGCCATCCATCGTCCCGGCACCGCCGTCGAGGTCGATGTGCGTGCCGAGGACGCGAACGGGAATCCGGTCGAGGCGACGGGCACGATGGAGGTCACCCGCAGGCAGTGGATCGAAGTCTGGCGCGACCCGGCCGGGCGCAAGGTGCATGGCCAGGAGCTGCGCGACCTCAAGCAAGCGGGCAGCTTTCCCCCCAGCGTCGATCTGCCCTTCCGGCCGTGGAGCCTCGAGTTCCAGGGCTACGAGACCGAAGTCGTGGCGCGCGGCGAGCTGACCACCGGCACGGACGGCCGCGGCCGCTGGAGCTTCACCCCCGACCGCGACGGCAGCTACCAGATCGCCTGGCGCAGCGTGGACGGACAGGGCGAGGCGATCGATGCCCAGGCCCACGTGTTCGTGGCCGACGAAGAGAGCCGCGAGCTGGGCTACATGCCGGGCGGGATCGAGATTCTGGTGGACCAGGACACCCTCGCGGTCGGGGAGACGGCCTCGATCCTGCTGGCTGCCCCGGCCAGCGGGCGCTGGGTGCTGTTCACGGTCGAGGCAGAAGACCTCCTGCAGCACCAGGTGGTGCGACTCGACGGAACGGTCAAGCTGATCGCGCTTCCGATCGACCAGGCCCACGTGCCCAACGTGTACCTCGGTG